>JAWUXY010000024.1:0-62142 GCA_034111105.1 Bermanella sp.
GTGGATAAAGATTTAAAATTAGTGGCTTGGAATCAGCAATACCAATATTTATTTGAATACCCTAAGCGGCTGCTTTATATCGGTTGCGATATAAAAACCATTTACGAATACAACGCACAACGTGGTTATTTAGGTAACGACGATAGTAATCAAAAACGATTAGTGCAGCGCCGCTTAACACAATTAAATACAGGCAATGCTTACCGACTTGAGCGAGAGCTGCCTAATGGCAAAGTCATTGAAATACGAGGTACACCATTAAAGAATGGTGGCTATGTAACAACGTACACAGATATCAGTGACTACCATCATGTATTAACCGAGCTCGCCCAGTCAAAATCACTTTTAGAAGAAAGGGTTAGCCTGCGCACCCAAGAATTGCAAAACGTGAACGAATCACTACAACGCGAAAATGAATTACGCGCGCGAACCGAACAAGAACTCTTACAAGTGCACGCAAGTAAAAGTCGGTTTTTAGCTGCCGCTAGCCATGATTTATTACAACCTATTAATGCAGCACGTTTGTTCGCCGCATCGATACAGGCGCAAGTTAAAAACGTACAACCGCCTAGTAAATCCTTAGAAACCACCTCTCAACAACTTGATGACGCTCTCACTCAAGCCGAACAGTTGATTAATTCATTACGTGAAATTTCACGTTTAAGCTCAGGTAAAGAACAAGCAAGACGTTCTCATTTTTCATTAGATAGTTTATTGCGCCCTCTAGCCAGTGAAGCGAATGCCATTGCCAGTAAAAAAGAAATTGTATTTCATTGGGTGCCTTCAAATGCTTGGCTCTATAGTGATTTACACCTGCTGCGCCGAGTGTTGCAGAATTTTGTTTCTAACGCGCTGCGTTATACTCAAAGTGGCAAAGTATTAATGGGGGTACGCAGAAAAGGCAGCGAATTTAGTTTACAAGTTCTCGACACTGGCCCGGGTATTTCTGAGAATGAAATGGAGCGCATATTTGAAGAGTTTGAGCGACTGCCCGGTGCGGTCAGCAATCAAGGGTTAGGACTTGGTTTATCAATCGCTCAGCGCATTTCACAATTATTAGGGCACAGCATTGAAGTGCAATCTAAAGTGGGTGTAGGTTCTAAGTTTTCGATATCCGTACCGATAGGTCATATTCAACCCGCTAAAATAGAGGCTCATAACCAAGACCCTAATCTTGCTGGCGTACATATTTTATGTGTTGATAATGAACAACGAATACTGATGGGCATGCAATCATTATTAGAACAGTGGGGCTGTCACGTGGTCACTGCAACCGATTTAGGTCAAGCACTTAGTTTCTGGAATCTCACCCACGCGCCCGATTTTATTTTGGCGGATTACCACCTTGATCACGAAACAGGATTAGACGTCATTGAGGCATTACGTTTACATTGGCAGACCAACATTAACGCTATTGTGATCAGCGCAGACAACAGCGATGAGGTTCGTCAAAACGTAAGTGAATGCAATTGTTTGTTCATGGCAAAGCCGGTGGCACCTGCCGCACTGCGTAATGTGTTACGCCAGCAAATCAATCTTAAAAAGCAATTTAGCTGATTACAAATCGGTTTGGTTCACTAAGGGCTGTACAGATAATTCACCCATAGCTTTGACCACTTGAGTACGTGAATTTAAACCAAGCTTACGGAATATTTCGGTCATATGCGCTTTAATGGTGGCTTCTGTCACATTGAGTTCATATGCGATTTGCTTATTTAATAAACCTTGGCTCACCATACTGGCCACCCGAAATTGCTGAGGCGTAAGCTGAGCAAGGGCTTGTGCGAAATTCATTTCACTTAAGTTACTGCTATTACCATCTGAAAGATTGTTAGGCATCCATACTCCGCCATTTAATACTGTGTGAATGGCCTCAGCCATATCATCCACGGGACTACTTTTTGGTAAAAAGCCACTGGCACCGTGGTCCATTGCACGGCGAATAATATCCGCTTGGTCGTGGGCTGAAACAATCATCACAGGAATATGGGGATAATGTGCCACTAAGAAAACCAAACCGCTAAAGCCTTCTGCGCCAGGCATATGCAAATCTAACAAAATCAGCTGTGCATTTTCATTGTTTTCAACCTGCAATTGCAGGCTCGAAAGATCACATGCTTCATGAATCTCAACATCAGCAATTTGACGCATTAATGTGCCACTTAATGCACTGCGAAATAAGGGGTGATCGTCTGCTACGATAATACTGCAAGCGTGCGACATAAAGATCCGTTATTGTTATTTTTGTATCCTCTTAATTTACACCATTATCAATTTTATTCCATGTGTAAGATTACGCCAATCCGGTTAAACCTAAATAAGAGCTAACCTCATTAGCTCTTATTTAATCTCACCTTATGCCACCTGTGCGATGGCTTTATGATTTTCAATTAAAGTTTCAACCACACTGGGGTCTGCCAGTGTTGAGATATCTCCCAGTGTGTCGAATTCATCGGTGGCTATCTTGCGTAAAATACGGCGCATAATTTTGCCACTGCGTGTTTTAGGTAAGCCAGCTGCCCATTGAATAATATCCGGTGTTGCAATTGGGCCAATCTCCTTGCGCACCCACGCGATTAAATCTTTCTGCATTTTTTCACTGGGCTCTTTACCATGGTTTAATGTGACATACACATAAATGCCTAGGCCTTTAATGTCATGGGGGAAACCAACCACGGCAGCTTCAGCGACAGCCTCATGAGCGACCAGCGCACTTTCAATTTCAGCGGTCCCCATACGATGGCCCGATACATTTAATACATCATCCACTCGCCCGGTAATCCAGTAATAACCATCGTCATCACGCTTAGCACCATCACCGGTGAAATAACTGCCTTCAAACGTTGAAAAATAAGTATCGATAAACCGTTGATGATCGCCAAACACTGTGCGCATTTGTCCGGGCCAACTGTCTTTAATAATTAAGTTACCACTGGCCGTGCCTTCAAGCTCATTGCCATGCTCGTCAACCAGTGCCGGGCGTATACCAAAAAATGGTAACGTAGCCGAGCCCGGTTTTAAATCAGTCGCGCCAGGTAATGGCGTAATCAAAGCAGCCCCTGTTTCGGTTTGCCACCATGTATCCACAATGGGACATTGACTACGACCAAATGTGCGGTAATACCAGCGCCATGCTTCTGGGTTAATCGGCTCACCCACGGTGCCGAGCAAACGCAAACTCGATAAGTTAGCGCCTTTGACGGGTTCATCTCCTTCGCTCATTAATGCACGAATCGCTGTAGGGGCGATGTATAAAATATTGATGTCGTACTTATCAATCATGCGCGCAATACGCCCGCAGTCAGGGTGTGTCGGTACGCCTTCGTACATCACTACAGATGCTCCATTACACAATGGCCCGTACACAATATAACTATGACCCGTGACCCAACCCACATCGGCAGCGCACCAATAAATATCACCTTGTTTGTAATCAAAAATATATTCATGGGTCATGGCGGCATAAACCAAATAACCACCACAGGTATGCAATACGCCTTTTGGTTTGCCTGTACTGCCAGATGTATACAAAATAAATAATGGGTCTTCTGCATTCATTTTTTCAGCTGGGCACACATCACTTTGTGCCACGAGTAACGTTTTATAATCCACATCAATGCTGCTATTCATCGGCACAATCGCAGACGTGTGTTGTAACATGACAACATGTTTCACAAGATCTTTCGGGCAAAGTTCAATGGCTTTATCTACATTTTCTTTTAAAGGCACGGTTTTACCGGCACGCAACCCTTGATTAGCCGTAATGACAAACTGGCTATTACCGTCTTCAATACGCCCGGCTAATGCTTCCGGCGAAAAGCCACCAAACACCACCGAGTGCACCGCACCGATACGCGCGCATGCCAACATTGCAATGGCCGCTTCCGGCACCATCGGCATATAAATAGTAACAACATCGCCTTTTTTTACGCCTAATTGTTTTAAGCCGTTTGATAGTTTATTGAGCTCTTGTGATAACTGCTCATACGAAATAATGCGAGAGGGCGCGCCTTCTTCATCAGGCTCCCAAACAAACGCTGTCGCTTGTGGGTTATGTTTTACATGGCGATCAACACAACTTTCGGTGACATTAAGCTCACCATCTTCAAACCAACGAATGTGTAAATCGTGCTTTGCATATGAAACATCTTTTACCTTTGTAAATGGCGTTTGCCATTCAATACGCTGAGCTTGTTTCGCCCAAAAAGCCTCAGGCTCTGAAATTGATTGCTGATACATCGCTAAATATTGCTCGTTTGTCAGCAATGTTTTTTGATTGGGCTGTACTGGATAAACGCTTTGTTCTGACATGATGCTCCCCTACACATTCATTTGTATACAAGCAGTGTCTAATCTCACACCACAAACCACCATTAGACCTTTGTCTAAGCTGCTGGGTACGCACCACAAAATATCAAGTTAAACGACATTAGACTTTAGTCGAATATATACCAAGGGCTAATAGTCAGGGTGCTTAAAAACCCCCTTACTGTAGCGGTAAGAGTGGTGATCAGTTCCGTGTGGCGCTAATTGCTACTCCCTGACGCTAACCATCCGGAGGGAAGACTATGAGAAAGCCCATCTCATTTAAAACCAATAAAAAAAATGCCCTTGCCCTAGCCTGCACACTTGGTTGTGCCACTTTCGCAAGTTCAATCACCCATGCCGAAACGCAATTTAAATATGGTGGTTTCATAAAGTTTGATGCCATTTTTAGTCAATATTCAGATACCCAGCGCGCAGGGAATGTAGGGGATGACTTTCTTGTGCCTTCAACCATCGCAGTCGGTGACGGCAGTGGTGAAGGGGATCGTGTATTTGATACCAACGCAAAATTTTCACGCTTAAATTTTAAAACGATTACCGACACAGATGTAGGTCAAGTCATCAGTTTTATAGAAATGGATTTTAATGCTGGCAATGATGAACGCCTTACCAATCAATCCAGTAATGGTTTACGTCATGGTTTTTTAGCGTGGAATAAATCAGATGGCTCTTCCATTACAGCAGGTCAAACGTGGAGTACTTTTTTCAATGTCGGTGCATTACCTGAGGCCGTGGATTTTGTTGGCCCAACCTCAGGTACGATCTTTGTGCGCCAACCTCAAATACGTTACACACTGCCCATAGCGGGTGGCAAAATAATGATCGCAGCGGAAAATCCATCTTCTGGATTTAACGACGATCGTGCCGGTGCCACCGTAAACTCAAACCAAGTTGACGACAATACCATGCCCGATTTAATCGGCCGTTATGATGCAAGTGCAGGTAGCTTAAGTTATTCAGCGGCTTTGATGTTACGTCAAATTGCATACAACGATGGCGCGCAAAATGAAACCGAGATGGGTTACGCCGTATCTTTTAGTGGTAAGTACGCCATGAAAAATGGCGACGACATAAAAGTCATGCTCAACAGTGGTGCTCTTGGTCGTTACGTTGCGTTAAACGCGTTTCGTGATGGCGGCATCGAAGCCGATGGCAGCATTGATTTAAATTCCGTAACCGGTGGCTTTGTCGCTTATAAACATATGTGGAGCAGTCAAATGCGCAGTACGGTTTCTTACGCTTTTTCAGAAGCCGACAATTCCGATGCCATTACTTCTGATGTCACTAAATCCATTAATAATATGTACGTCAATCTCATGTATAGCCCAACGGCGCAATTGACTTTTGGAGGCGAGTACATGATTGCAGAGCGTGAAACTGAAAGTGGTGCTGATGGTGATTTATCACGCATTCAATTCACCAGTAAATTGAGTTTCTAATATTTTATTAAAAAGTGCCACCTTATATTTATATAAGGTAACGGCACACAATATGGCGATTAATAATAAACAGGTTAACTGGAGAGAGCATCATGTCATTTAAATCACAAAGCGATGCCACAGCATATTGGAAAGAGAATCTCGCACTCATGGTTAAACTTTTAATCATTTGGTTCGTTGTCTCGTTCGGCTGCGGTATTTTATTAGTGGATGTATTAAATCAAATTCAAATTGGCGGCTATAAATTAGGTTTCTGGTTTGCTCAACAAGGGTCTATTTATACCTTTGTTGTATTGGTTTTTTACTACACAAAAAAAATGGGTCAACTTGACCGTAAATATGGCGTCGACGACGAGTAGAGGTGCATCATGGAATTACAAACACTCACCTACATTGTCGTAGGTATTACATTTGCCATTTATATTGGCATCGCAATTTGGGCCCGAGCAGGTACCACTAAAGAGTTTTATATTGCTGGGGGTGGTATTCATCCTGTGGCCAATGGTATGGCCACCGCGGCTGACTGGATGAGCGCGGCTTCTTTTATTTCAATGGCAGGTTTAATTGCCTTTATGGGTTACGGCGGCTCGGTTTTCTTAATGGGTTGGACAGGTGGCTTTGTTATTTTAGCCATGCTGCTCGCGCCTTACCTAAGAAAATACGGTAAGTTCACTGTACCTGAATTCATCGGTGATCGCTTTTATTCACGTACCGCACGCATCGTTGCCGTTATTTGTTTAATCATTTGTTCCGTCACGTATGTTATCGGGCAAATGAAAGGCATTGGTGTGGCGTTTTCTCGCTTTTTGGAAGTTAGCTACGATACGGGTTTATTAGTGGGCATGTGTATTGTCTTTTTCTATGCTGTATTAGGCGGCATGAAAGGGATCACTTACACCCAGATTGCACAATACTGTATTTTAATTTTAGCCTATACCATTCCGGCTATTTTTATCTCACTGAGCTTAACGGGTAATCCAATACCACAGTTAGGACTGGGCAGTACGCTAAGCGGCAGTGACGTGTACTTATTGGACCGGCTCGATCAAGTCGTGACCGAATTAGGGTTTGCTGAATACACAACCAGTGTGCGGCTCAGTACCGTAAACATGTTTGCCTATACCCTTTCATTAATGATTGGTACCGCAGGCTTACCTCACGTGATTATTCGTTTCTTTACAGTGCCTAAAGTAAAAGACGCTCGTTCATCTGCTGGTTGGGCGTTGGTGTTTATTGCCATTTTATACACAACTGCACCTGCTGTTGCCGGTATGGCACGTTTAAATCTAATGAACACCATTGAACCGACGAGTGGTGAAAACCTCGCGTATGACGAACGCCCGCAATGGTTTAAAAATTGGGAAAAAACAGGCCTGCTTCAATTCGAAGACAAAAACAATGACGGCTTAATTCAATACACAGCCGATAAAGAAAAAAATGAAATGGTCAAAGTCGACCGTGACATTATGGTGCTAGCAAATCCTGAAATTGCACAGCTGCCTAACTGGGTGATTGCGTTAGTCGCGGCCGGTGGTTTAGCGGCCGCCCTATCTACCGCAGCCGGTTTATTGCTGGCCATATCGTCTGCCATTAGCCATGACTTGTTAAAAGGTGTGTTTATGCCAGACATCACAGAGAAGCAGGAATTAATGGCCTCTCGTGTTGCGATGGCAGGTGCCATCGCATTAGCCGGTTATCTTGGGTTTAACCCACCCGACTTTGCGGCAGGTACAGTGGCACTGGCATTTGGCTTAGCGGCGTCGTCTATTTTCCCTGCTCTAATGATGGGTATATTTAGCAGTCGTATTAATAAAGAAGGGGCGGTGGCCGGCATGATCGCAGGTATTACCGTCACGTTACTTTATGTGTTTCAGCATAAGGGCATCATGTTTGTGCCAGGGACTGAGTTCTTGGGCGACATGCCAAGCAACTGGTTCTTTGGAATCGAACCCAATGCCTTTGGTGCCATTGGTGCCGTAGTGAACTTTTCAGTGGCATTTGCCATATCTCGTATCACTGCTGCGCCACCACAGCATATTCAAGAGTTGGTCGAACACATTCGTGTGCCGACAGGCGTTAACAATGCGCAGGAGCACTAATGAGCCTGTTTTAAAATAGCCTTTCGATTCGGGCATGGCCCCGGTATATTTTACCGGGGTCCTTTTTCTTTTTATGATCGATACGCGAAATAGGTATTAATATGTTTAAAAACAAACACGTCGTGATCTCGTTAATTGTCGCGCCAGTGCTGGCGATCATCAGTTATTTTGCAATTGATTCTATTGTGTCAGAGACACCTCATGCCGCAAAACCTGGTGAGCAAGTTGAATTAATTGAAAAATCAAACTGCCGTTATCCAAGCGGCGGTTGTGATTTAAAAAACGGTGACTTCGAAGTACACGTCAAAGCACAGTGGGCCAGTGACGTACAAGTTGTACTGACACTGGAGTCTAAACATCCGTTAGATGGCATCATTGCCGCCCATGTTATTAATCAAGATCACGACATTGCACCAATGAGTATGCGTGCTCTTGATGAAAAAGGCTTAAAGTGGTCACTTGATATTATGAATCCAGATTTAAAAATAGATCGCCTACAATTAGCCGCATCGGCTAATCACACGCTGTACTATGGTGATGCCTCGCTAGCCTTTATTAACTATGAAACCAGCTACGATGAAGACTTCAGATAGTGATACCTATTTAAAACCAGAACTTGAAAGCATTCGGGATTATATTGTCGAGTGCATTCCCTTTGATGAACTGCCTATAGAGCAAGTGAATCGAATCGTTAATCACATTGAAATCAGTTATCACAGGCAAGGCACTGTTTTTCAAAAAGATGATGATGAAGCTGGCTTACGCATCGTAAGAAGCGGCGCAGTTGAAATTCGTAATAATACAGATCGATTATTAGAACGAGTTGGCGAAGGCTTCAGTTTTAATCTCGTGGGTTTAAATAAAGAAAACCCAGGCATTTACGCGGTACTCATTGAAGACAGCTTAATTTATTATTTACCCGAAATTTTTTATCAACAACTGCGCTTAGAATTTCGTTACTTTGACCGTTTTTTTAATTCACAGCGTTCACGACGCTTACGCCGTGCCGCCCGCCACGAACAAAACCCAAGCGACATGATGCGCCCCATTCAAGACATCATTAGCGGTCAACTTTTTACCATCACTCCCGACACAACCATTCAACAATGCGCGGCCTATATGAGCGAAAAGCGGATTTCATCCGTATTAGTATTGCAAGAGAACAAACTGGTTGGCATTGTCACAGATCGAGATATTCGCTCACGAGCTGTCGCACAAGGATTGGACTTAACAGGGCATGTTTCGGTCATCATGACCGAACAACCAAAGACCATTGAACAAGAACAAACACTGTTTGATGCAACACTCAGCATGACTCAACAAGGTATTCATCATTTACCCGTCATGCGTCACCAAATGTTAATCGGGATGATTAGTGCATCCGATTTGATGCGCGCCAAGCAAGATGATCCTGTTTATTTAGTGCAACACATTAGCCGACAAACCGAGCTTGCGCCTTTAATCGATATTGCGAAATCATTACCCAGCTTATTAGTGCAGTGGGTGCATGCTGGCATTCGCGCCCACCAAGTAAGTCATATTTTTACTGCGATTAGTGATGCCATTACTCAAAAATTAATTCAATTTGCGGAGCAACAATTAGGGCCTGCACCTGTCCCCTATTGCTGGCTGGGGTTTGGCTCTCAAGGCCGAGCCGAACAACTACTGGGCGCAGACCAAGATAACGGTTTAATTATTGATAACAGCATGCAACCAAAGGATAAAATTTGGTTTGAACAATTGGCCACTTATGTCTGTGACGGCCTTGATGCCTGTGGATATGATTACTGCCTTGGTAAAGTTATGGCCACCACAAATGAGTGGCGCCAACCGTTACATGAATGGCAAGTAACGGTTGATCGCTGGACACGTAGCCCAACCGATGATGCCGTCATGCGCGTGAGTATATTTTTTGATTTGCGTTGTGTGCACGGTGATCAATCGTTATGTGAAGAATTACAACGTTATATGTTAGAAAAAACCAGCAGCAATAGTATTTTCTTAGCCGCACTCACCCAAAATGCATTAAGTAATGTGCCACCCTTAGGTATTTTTAGACGTTTTGTAGTTGAGCAAAATGGCGAGCATGAAGATCAAGTGAACGTTAAAAAACGCGGCATTCTTCCTATTGTCGATATTGTACGCTTGCATTCACTTGCCCATAAAGTTTCTGCCGTAAACACATTAGAGCGATTACAGGCGCTGGCTAATTGCAAAGCCATGAGCATGGTCGACAGTCGTAATCTGCAAGATGCTCTACGCGTTGTCATGCAAGCGCGTATTGAAAGCCAAGCACAACAGATTATTAAAGGCAGCCCGCCAAACCATTATTTAAACCCTGACAACATGAGTAAGCTGCTGCGCAAGCAATTAAAAGACGCGTTTAGTATCGTAAAAGAATCGCAATTGTCTGCGAAAAACCAGTATCGTCAAGGGTTAGGTTAATGTGGCGCTTATATGCTAAACGTTTGATTGCTCTGTGCCATGCTCGGTATCATAAACACGCCATCCACCCTTGGTTAATAAATGCTTGGCAAGCGTCACATTCATTATATAAACAGCCTTGGCAAAAAAGTAAGTTGCTTGTAGTGGATATTGAAACCACTAGCCTGTCACCCAGTGATGGTGAAATGGTCAGTATTGGCTGGGTCGTAATTAACAATGGTAAAATTCAACTCAACAGCGCACAACATTTATATTTAAAAAATATGAACACCGTGGGTGATAGCGCCACCATACATCAAATTCGGGATTGCCAACTAGAAAAAGGGCTAACATCAGAACAAGCTTTATGCGCATTTATCCAAGCCGCCACGGGTCATGTATTGGTATTTCATCATTGCCCGATGGATTTACGGTTTTTAAATAGTGACAGCAAAAAAATATTTTACGCTAAATTATTACTGCCTGTTATTGACACATTACAGCTTGAAAAAAAATATTTAGATCGCACAGAACAACCCATTAAAAATGGTGACCTTACATTGGCGAATATTCGCAACCGATATCATCTTCCGCCTTATCCGGCTCATAACGCCTTAACCGATGCCATCGCCACCGCTGAGTTATTACTTGCGCAGCTGGCCCATAAAGATAATCAATTGATGATCAAACACCTTATTTAATTGATATTTGATTGCGTGGCATGGGTCTTGAATCATACAGACAAACCCCATTGGCTTATGTCATGTTTATTATACAGTGCATCATTCTTTTCGTTTTATCTTGGCCACTATGGGCCGCAGAAGATGAGGAACCCGCCCCGGCGGATACTACCGAGGCAACATCGCAAGAAGCCTCCACAGAAGAAGGCGCAGCCGGTACAAACGAAACAGAACCTCAAGCCGAACGTCAGTCTTTGGTTTACATAACGCCTGACAAGGCCAAGCAGCGCATGGCTGAAACTTTGCGCCACTTGAAATTATTTCAACGTGAAGATGAAATCATTGAAATGAACGGCAATAACGGCCCTTTTGCCGGATTATATTTGCCGGAAAATACAGGCAAGCCACAAGGTGGTGTGTTGATTTTGCATGATATTGCACAGCACGCGCACTGGCCAAATACCGTCTCTCCGATCCGAGAGTATTTGCCTGATTATGGCTGGAATACCTTAAGCGTTTTCTTTGAGCAATACATTCAAAAACCCATGCCAGCCATCGCGCCTCCAGCATCAACAACCCCAAGCGAGGATACAGCTGCCGTAAATGATACTCAGACTGCACCAGAATCATCTGAGAATAACGCCGACAATACAGCCGAAAATAATGCGCCAGAAAACCCAGAAGATGCCGCGGAAAACCCTGCCACAGAAGAAGATGCGCCAGCCGGTGATGCTTTAGACGCCATAGCCAATAACATAGATGAAGTACCCGATTTTAACCCCGCTATAACACCTGAATTGCTATCGCAACCTGCCATCCCCGCAGAAGATGTCTTTCTTGAAAATATGGTATTACGCGTTGAAGACAGCCTGAATAAATTAAATGAACTAGGACAATATAACTTAGTCATTATTGCAAACGGTTACAGCGCTAACTGGGCCGCTAAAGTACTTGAAAAACGTCTAGACGGTAGCAGTGTCGGCTATGCTCTGATCTTAATTGACGCAAAAAGCAGTGATTACCCTAAGGTCGCGCTCAATGAGAGTCTCGCTAAATTGAATATTCCCATGCTTGATATTGTAACGGATCAATCAGCTGAAATGGCTCACAGTATTAAAACTCGAAAAGGCACAATGCTAAGAAATCAAAATACAAAATACATGCAATTGTATTTGCCTGCGATAAAGCCAGACCTAACTCAAACTCATAATATTATTTCACGGCGCATTCGTGGTTGGTTACTCACTAATGCAGCAGGGGAAGAAATAGCGGTTAAAGAAAAAAATAATTTTTAATTACGTTTGCCAAGATGCCGACTGAAACTGTTTTTGTCGCCATTGAATAAAATAAATAATACTACCGCTTAATAAAAAAATCATTGCCTCATGAAGTGGCCAGTTAAAGGTGTAGCGAAACAATGCTAATAAGCCAAAATAACCAATGACACTAAATTGTATCCATAAGACATAAGGTAAAAACGTTGGGTTATCTTTAATAATCGTCATGCAACGCTTGCCTAAGTAAAAGCTAACCACGCACAACGCACACACCAATGCCCCTACCCATAAAAATGACAACCAAATCATCCATTGTGACCAGTCTAGCACTTGAGCTGACTTAGCCGGGCCAGACCAGAGCGCATCCCAGCTCACCGCTAAAATAAGCCCAATCGTTATCCATGATGCTCCGCACGCCTCCTCTTCATTACGTTGTATTAATTCACCATATAAAAAATGCGCCACCAAAATAAATGCCACGACACCAATGACTGGCGCAAGAACGGGCACATGTTGCACACTCATATAAGCCAATAGATATCCGACCATTGGAAACAATGTATGGGTGGCGACGACACCGCCAATCCAATAAGCCGCCTGCCACGGCTTTTTAAAATGATTAGCACGAACAAACGTTGCCAATGCGGCATCAATACCAATACCCAGGGCCATTAACGTACTGGCCCCTATAAACACTAAGTATTCATCCGCTAGCAACATCATGGTGTGCCTCTTTTATTGGTTTGGCCAAGCAAGACGAATGTCCCATTCATAACGGTGCTGTTTTTCTAATGGCGGAACCTCACTGTTAATTTCTTCAAACACGTTTTTATTAGGTGTCAGCACAGGGTCACGACCAAACAGAAAGCTCTGCTCTTTTACAATGGTCAAATACGCTTTGTTGAGTGCTAAAGCTCGTTCTTTTGATGGGGTAATGAGTTCATAGATAGATGGCAGTGCTTCGATCTTGGCGTATTTCAATGTGCCATCTTGATTAAACCAGCGTTCGATCATTTCTGAGTTTTGTCTAAATTCATCACCGCCTTGCACGCGCTCCATGTAGGTAACAAATTCACCCTTTTCTTCTCCTCGATTGGGTGCATCAATGAGTTTCGTTAAATCAATATAACCCCAGCCATCAGCGCCCGCTAATTTGCGTGGAAACGAAAAGGTTTGATCAATGGTTGTGCCAATGGTTTTATGACAGCCAGCACAAAAGAACTGCTCTTCTTGCGCCTGCTTACGTAACTGGCCTTTCTCGTCCTCAATAAACCCCCATATTAACCAGCCAAAACCATTTGCAAAGCCACGATCACCAAAGTCAGATACCGCGGGCAAATTTTCAAAATGCTTCTCTTTCGCTTCGCCATAGTAAGCTTGACGAATACGAGACAGCGGAAAGAGTGTGTGCTTTTTCATATAACGCAGTTCTTTTAACCGCGCAGACACTTTAACGGAACCATTATCATTTAAACCCACATAACGCACACTGTGTAAAAACTCAGTTCCCTTAGGATAAAGCATGTGCTCAAGTTTAATATTTTGTGCATCACCGACAAAATGTGAACGCCGCTTAACTCGATCAACACGGCTCTCCATGACACCGTTGCCATTAATATCCACATTCATCTTTTTTTCATTCACGGGCATAATCGTTGTTTCATCTAATTCTAAAATTGAAATTTCAATTAATGCCAAGTTAACGAAATAAGCATCTAAATTACGCTCACCCGCTAATTGATAAAATTCTTTTGGTAGACGAATCATAACATCGTCGGTTGAGCCATTGGTTGGCCAAAACATACTGGGCATGGGCTTATAATTAAAGGCAACCCACATACTGCCATCACGGGCTAGACCGTTGTCATCAAAAGCCTCTGCGCCTTTTGAGAAATTTTTAATTTCAGGTATCACACCCGACCACTCATCACCTTTCATCCATTTAATGAGCGGAGCATAGTTATCTTCATTGATATAGTTAAGAATGGTTTGATCGCTGATTTTGTTTATTTGCTCGGTACGATCTATAAACAGGTTTTTCCAACTGTTTTTTAAACCAACATCTGAGAAATCATAACTGCCTTGCAGTGTGCCATCCCGCATTTGATTTGAGCGTTGTTTATCGCTGTATGACTGATGACAAACATAACAAGGGTTGTGCTTGCCTTCTGTTTTTGTATAGCACTGAGGCGGTATGACGGCTTCTGGGTTATATGTTTCACCATGTGAGATATAATCCATCGCTTCGATATTATTAGCCTGTGCCGATTCAAATAGTTCAGGAGTTGCGCCATTATCACTGCACGCACTGTTAAGGAAGAATATTCCGATTAGCAAAAGGCGTTTCATAAACTTCTCATATTCTTATTAATAAAAAGGGCAGCCTAAGCTGCCCTTTTTACAATTTAATGACTAATTAAAAATAGTTACTAATTAATCATTCACTTTTGGGTTGTACAACCAAAGTGTATTGTTTTCTTGGAAGCCATCTTCACCTAGAAGAATACGGCCATCGTCCATTACAATCACGTTATCTGGCTGTGATAAACCATTTACATCACAACGCTCAGCGCCCGTTAATGATGAACGATAAGTTGATCCCATTATGACAGGCTCAATACGCGATACATCGTAGTTCGCTTCAAGTTTCATGCGGTATACGCCACCACAATCTTTCACACGAGCAGATAGCTGAATATCACCAACGTTATCAATCATGCCTTTATCCATATCAGCAATAGCAAAATACACATAAGCATCCGTCACCTCTTCGCCAGCGACCAAATCGGTACCTTCAACCGCTTCTTCTGCACGTTTTTGGTTGATGTAAATGCCTTCAAATTTTCGCCATTCAGCGGTTGCGCCTTTAGCACGTGCCGCTTTACGCGACTCTAAAAAGGCAACTCGATTATCCATGGCTTTACCAGCCGTTATCTTACCACCACCATCAAGGATGCTTGGATAAGTCGCATTACCATCCGCCCATGCTTGCGCATCAATATCCGTTAGATAACTGGTGTTGCCACTGGTGCGGTATTCAACATTGTCATACTCTGCGATCCACGTTTCAATTTCAGCTTGGTCACCGCTAGCCAGTTCAATCCAAGTGACATCAAAACCTGTGGTCAATGGCTCAGTGCTACCCATGTCTTGCGTAATCTTAGCGCCATATAACGTACCGACGCTTAGATCTTCTGCGGTATCAGCTACAAATTTAAACATCACACCATTTGTATCGTCTTGCGATAAGTAAACGGTTTTGCGATCCGGCATGACAATCGAATTCTCATGTTCGAAACGCCCCATTGCATAACGTTTAACAGGAACCGGATTGGCTGCTAAAGGATTTGTGATTTCAACAATGTAATGCAGGCGATATGTATTAGGCACAACATTTGGTTGAGCATTGGTTGGATCTTGATACGCTTTTAATAAGTCACGGCGGCCATCTTCCACATTGGCGTTATCCCAAGCATGGGTATTATCACCAAAGTTGCCCCATTCTTCAGAAGTAAGGGGGGTTCCCCAAGGTGAAACAGACCCAAAACAGTTTGCTGTCGTTCCCCATTGACCGAAGTCCAGCATCATCACATCGCTTGAATCAACCATCCAACCTTCGTTAGATTTATTTAATTTCAAACGGCTCATACCACCCGGTACAGACTCCCAGTTAGTGAACAAATATCCAGCATTAGGGCCAGTAGATACAAAACCGTTAAAGTCAGGCCAGCCAGATGCATTCACCGCAGCAGTACCGTTCTTGTCATAGATCATGCCTAGACCATTTGGAATCGCGCCACCAAAGGTTTCACCTGCTTGAGCAACGACTTGGTATTCGCCATACGCACTCATCACTGTTTGACGCTCTTTATCAGACTGAGGGACAGGTGATGACGTTAAATTCTTTGGTAACTTATTTATATTTAAACCTTTGAGTACACCAACCGTCCCTTTATTTAGTAACACGCCATCGGCATCAGCAATTTCATTTGCAGCAGAAGGATGCTGTAAATTAAAAAACAGGTCACCGTCTTCTGTTACAAACGCACCTGTTACTTCAGCGCCCGCAGGTACGGTTGCTAAGCGAGTAAGTCCCGCTGTCATTAAACCTGCATCTGTGCCGCTTTTACCATCCGTACCATCCGCACCATCCGCACCATCTGTACCGTTGTTCCCATCTGTACCGTTGTTCCCATTTGTACCGTTATTGCCATCTGCGCCATTGGCACCTGGTGCGCCATCTGTACCGCTTTTACCGACAGCACCTATTTCGCCATTCTTACCATCATCGCTGCCGCACGCCGTTAGCATCCCCAAGGTTGCAATCAACATCGCATTAATCAGTGGTGTTTTTATTAATCCCATCATGCTGTCCTTATAATTATTTGATCAGGAGTGATTTCCTGTGCGACACGGTAGTGAGCAAAGATGACAAACACATAAAAACTATATGAAGAAAATAAGTATGTTTGATGAACTAGAGATTTTAAATAGAAGGGATTGAGTGGCGCCGGTAATATAAATTCAAACATAAAAAAAGCAGGCATGGTTTCACATGGCCTGCTGTCTTTCTATATTTTATAGTTTGTAGAACGTTAATCGTCTTGGTTATCTTCACCTTGATCATCGTCCATACGATCTGAATGCTTATGCTTTCTGTTTTTCTTAGGGTGTTTGGCCATAATTTCTAAGAATTTCTTTTTTTGGTCGTCATCTAACATGGCATAAAGCGCTTGCTGGTGTTGCAGTTTTGTTAATACTCGCGCTTTATGCATCGCCGCTGATTCTTCTGCAATCACTTGCGCTTGTGCATCACTGTAGTTGCTCATCAACGCTTGAGTTTTTTCATTCAACGCTTTCATGGCATCTTTCGTTTGTTTTCTATTGGCTTTGTGGTTTTTGCGCATGCTTTTAAGCTGTGTTATTTGAGCATCCGTTAAATCTAATGCTTTGGCCAGTCGACCATCATGGTGTCCCGGAAATGCCATAACCGACAGTGATAGTAAACCACCCAGTACAGCGGCGACTACGAATTTGATTGTATTACGACTTGTATTCATTGGGTTCTCCTGTTGATTTCAATGAAGTCACAACCAGTATATAAACTACAATATTAAGTAGGGCTAAGAGAGCGTAAAGTAGGGTAAAGTGCTCTCAACCCGCTTGTATCTTTTAATTGAAGACACGAAAATGACAACATGAATACAATACTATTAATTGATGACGACCAAGCCCTATCTGAGCTGCTGTGTGAATACCTAACAGCAGAAGGTTTTTGCGTCGACGCCGCGTTCAATGGCAGCGATGGCCTCAGTATGGCCAGTGAGAAGCATTATGACCTGATTATTCTTGATGTCATGCTGCCCTATATGAACGGTATTGAAGTGCTTAAAAAAATGCGTCAAGACAGCATTAACACACCGACTTTAATGCTAACAGCCAAGGGTGACGATGTTGACCGAATTTTAGGTCTAGAGCTAGGGGCTGACGATTATGTTCCCAAACCATGTAACCCGCGAGAGTTACTGGCACGTATTAATGCCATTTTGCGCCGTTCACAAAGTGTCAGCAGCAATACTCAAGATCAATTTACGATTGATTCGCGCAGACTAGAAGCCAGCTATCAATCAAATACATTAAAGTTAACCGGTGCTGAGTTCAAAACGCTAGAATCATTGCATCAACGCCAAGGCATGATTGTCACCAAAGAAACACTGTGTGAAGAAGCCTTAGGCCGTCGCCTTACTCGGTATGATCGCAGCATTGATGTACACGTCAGTAACCTTCGTAAAAAACTAATTGAAGCCGGTGCCCAAGCTGACATTATTATCAACCAAAGAGGCAGTGGCTACTTACTTAAGCCTGAATAAATATGTTGCAACACTTTGGTTTAACCGGTCGTATTCTCTTTAGCTTTTGGCTAACACTTGTTTTGGTGGTGCTCGCCACCGTGCTGATTTTCATCACGCAAAAAGATGATGATCACGCTATGCATAGTATTCCGCCAATCAAAACAAGCGAAACCCTCACACTCAAATTACTGAGCACTGATTATGCGCTAGTGGCAGAGTGGTTTGCCCAGCAAGACCCCCGTGATACTCGTCGTATTTATATCGTCAACGATGGTGAAGAGATATTAGAGCGTAAGCTCCCGCGCGGACTCAACCGGATCAATAGTAAATTATCACCCACTCACCCATTTATTCACCGTAACCGTAAAGGCTTTATTATGGTGGGTCGCTATTTATTGCTGCCTGATGGGCACAACGTGAATGTGTTAATACGCAGTCATGATCATAAGCCCCCCATGCACAATATCATTGCTGAGCAATGGTTAGGCTTTGTTGTTTCGGCCATTTTAATCAGTGGACTCATCAGCTATTTGTTAGCCCTTTATATTGTTAAACCCATTATATTATTGCGTAATGCCACGCAAAAACTCGCATCGGGGGATTTATCGATTCGCGTACAGGACGATATGAAAGGTCGCCATGGTGAGGTCTCACTACTGGCCCATGACTTTGACCATATGGCCGACCGTCTAGAGAAAACCATTTCATCCCATAAGCATTTAATTCAAGACATTAGTCACGAACTGCGCAGCCCAGTGGCTCGCTTACAACTAGCATTAGAACTATGTAAAAAACGCTTAAACATTAGCGATGACCAAATTGATATCGCTCGCATTGAAAAAGAATGCGAGCAAATCAATGCCATTATTAACACCTTATTAAACTTGCCAGCCTATGAGTTAGACCCGTCTCTGGCTTTTCAAGATAACGTGAGCATCACCCGTTTACTGAGTCATATTTGCGACGACCTCAACTTTAGTCACCCCAATAACCAAATTGCACTATCAACCGACATCCAGCAAGACATTAACCTTGTGGCCAATCAGCAATTGTTACGCAGTGCAATTGAAAACGTCTTAAAAAATGCCCAGTATTACCATCAAGGCAATGAGCCAATTAAAGTCGATATTACTCAAGAACAAACCAATATCGTAATACGCTGTTGCGACCAAGGCCCAGGGGTTAGCCATCAACAATTAGAAGAGATATTCAAACCATTTTACCGCATTAGTGAGGCCCGTGAACGCAGCAGCGGCGGGCATGGATTGGGGCTAGCAATCAGCAAACGGGCTATCGAGCTGCATAGTGGTCACATTATAGCGCAAGCCCATTCACCACAGGGCCTGTGCGTGATCATCACCCTTCCTTATGAAGCATCATCATAGGTCTTAAAATAAGTTGAATCTCAGGTATACTCACGCGCGGTACAATAAATTTTCATAGCCGCCTTAAGGTGTTGCATGCTGCGCGTATATTTTGTTTTTTGCTTGATTCTGTTGGTCTCTTTTTCTAGTCATGCGAGACAGTCTTGTGACTGGCCGTTTCGTACCGCCGTTAACGTCAAAGAAAACAGTGGGTCAACCCTGACCAATTATCAGGTCAAGATAACCATTAACAGCAGTAGTTTCGATTCTCGCTATAGCTGGAGCAATAACGGAGTAGACCTGAGAGTCTATGACAGTAACGATTCAACGCCACTACAGTTTTGGATCGAAAGCTGGAATGATAGCGCTAAAACCGCCACTATTTGGATACGCTTTCCCACCCTTGCCGCTAATGCCGATCACGGTGTTTATCTTTATTATGGCAACGCATCTGCACCGGCACTTGCCAATGTGCCTTTTACCTTTGTTGAACCCGGCATTAAATTCCATAGCCGAAATGTGAATCAAAATCCAAATAGCTACAATAACGCCCAATCGATATTCAATAATGGTAATGACAACAATAATAATTACGGCTGTACGTTTATTACAAATTTTTCAGGCGTCACAAATGGCGCCTTGTTCGGTGGAAAAACTAACTTCATCGCTTACAGTGAAACGTTCTTTGAAGTAAAGAGTGGTGAAAGCGGCAATTGGCGCTTCCGTTATGGTGCAGACTTTGGTTGGGGGGGCGGTTTATATGTAAATGGCACGCCTTTAGATGAAAAGTGGAACTCTGATCTTTGGTGGGACAATAGCTGGAGTAATAACAGTGAGATTTTACAGGGTACAATTAATTTACCCGTCGGCTATCACAAGCTAGAAGTCATAGGTGGTGAGCCCGGTAATGATGGCGGTATTACCGTACAGTTTAATAAACCTGGCGGAAACTCATCAACCCCTTGGACAACGTTCTCAACCAATAACATTGATATTCGCTCACGCGCCTGCCCTGTTACCGAACCCACGATCACCTTTGGTACCCACGACGTCTGTGGCACAGACTTAGAACAATTGACCACAACACCTACTAGTAATTCCTGGGCTGTAAATTCAGTACAGACACTCTCTTTTAGAGTTAACAATAAAGACGCAGCATCAAAAACCGCCGTTCCAAATACCCGTACCACGATTACCTTACCCAGTGCGTTTACGCTTAATAGCACCACAGGCACAAACTGGAGCTGTACTGGAACCAGCACCGTGCAATGTGATTACAATCAACCCTTAAATAGTGGCCAAGCGATGACATCGCTATTGACCGTAACCGTAACGGCAAACAACGCCACGACAGGCAGTAGCGCAGCGATAATCGCGACTGCCAGCGGTAACGGGCTGGATTCTGATCTCAGCAATAATAGTGTCACGATCAACATTACCTTTTTAGAAGACCCCGGTGTACCCGCGGCATGCACATCACCTAAACCTGGATTATTGGCACGCTTTTTTGATATCTCAAGTTACGGCACAACGAACATCAATAATGCAGCGGCTTTTCAAAGCTTAGTCAATGCACGTGCTACCCAGACTTACTTAATGGGGCAAACTATTATTAATCGTATCAATAAAAGCAGCAGTAGCAGCGGCAATGTATTTGATAGCGGCAGTAATGAAAAATTTCTGTTAATTCTAGAAGGCTATATTTATTCAAGCACCAAAAAAGATAACAACTATTTTGGTATTGATGGCGATGATGCCGTCGAAGTATTAATCAACGGCAATGTTGCCAGTGCTTATTATGGTTTGCATGGTGCTGCAAATAGCGCTCAAGATACAGGTAACTTAACATCATTACCGAAAGGCTACACGCCACTTGAATTCCGCTTGCAAGAAAATACTGGGGCTGATGCTTATTTTTTATATTGGAGCAGTAACTCAAATAATGGCTACACTATTATTCCCGCAGCAAATTATTTTCACTGTGCCGGTGACCCTAACATTCAGCTTGATTCAAACGTGCAAGTTATTAGCGACCCGATTAACACCTCAAACTTTAAAGCCATTCCTGGTGCTGTAATGCGACACACCGTTAACGCTCAAAATTTAGGTAATATCAGCACAGACTTAAATAGCACCGTACTGGTTCAAGCCATCGATACAAAAAACAAAATGTTTGTGGGTAATTTATCCGCTGGTAGCCCAATTATTTTTAATAACGGGTCAGGTAACCAAGCAAGCGGTCTAAATTATACCTTTAATAGCTTAGGCAGCACCTCTGACAGCATTTCATTTAGCACCGATGGTACAAACTTTAATTACAACCCAAGCACAGCTGTAGATTCAGAGGGTTACAACCCTAACATTACGCATTTTAGGCTCAACCTTAATGGTAATTTCAAACCGACTTTTTCGGGCATTACACCTACCTTTAATTTTATTTACCAAGTAAAGGTTGACTAGTTTAATGCTAGGATTTGTTTCGCATTCATTGCAATTGCTTCGGTGCGATTTTTAACCCCAAGTTTGTAATAAATATTTTTCAAATGCCATTTTGTTGTACTAATAGCGACGCCGGTTTCTTCGCTGATTTTTTGGTTGCTTAAACCTGATTTAAGCAACTGAAAAATCATAAACTCCTTCTCTGTTAAAGAGGCAACATCCATTGCTTTAACCGGCACCACATCGTCAAATATATCATCATAAACACTTAAAAATAACGTAGGAAAGCAAAACATATTATGGCTTTCTAGTGCGGTTAAAATTTGATTTACCCCAGGTGCTTCATCAAACACATTACGAGAAAATACGCTTAAACTGTATTTTTTAATAAGCAAGTCCATTTGATTCATTGCACTTTTCGTTGCCCCTGATCGATACTCCATTACAATTGCATTACATTTCGCAATTATAAAACGGCTAACTAAACCCAGTGATAACAAATCACCCGCGAGCCGTTCAAATTTAATCCTTGCTACCTTATACTGGGCATTCAAAGCATGGGCATAACCAACACACAAAATATTGCGTTCACTTGTCTCAACAAACGACGTTCCGGATACCGCACGAGGCATTACTTCGTTTTTTAGGCTAATATTATTCTCACTTAATAATCGCCCTGCCATAGCATGATCACCACTGACATAGCACTGGCGAATGCGCTCACATAAAATTTGGATTTTGAATCGAGGATACTTACCTAGAATTAAAATTCGATTGAGTTGCTCCAGCACTGTGCGCGCAGAACGAACACTACCAAAGTCAAATTGCAATCGAGAAAAATACAAATACACAGTGGCAATCACTTCAGTAATACATGCATGGTTAACATAAGGCAATATCATTTGGCAAAGGTCATATGATGCCGACAGTTCATTTTGCTCATATTTTACAACCATCATTGCAACATTCATACACAACCAAGGCATACTGCCCTGTATCATTTTTTTTGATTGATACAATTTTGAAACATACTGAATAGCTTGCAAGCCTCGACCGGTATAGCGGTCACACAATGCTATTATCAAGTCGGCGTAACATTGTAAAAACACATAACCTTTATGGGCTAATATTGATTTTGCATGATGCGCTAGCCGCAAAGCTTCATCTAACTGGCCTCGTTGCATTTCAAAATAAGCTGCGATAACAAGTAAAGACATTCGATTCTCACTTGAATTAGCAGGACTTAATAAACGTTCAATCGTGCTTCTATCTGAAAAGGCTTCATCTTGCTGAAACAGTGTCAAACTTAATGTTAAAAACTCAAAATCAAGCTTACTTTCATGGCAGGTACATTGTGAATTCGAAACGTTCAACAGTGATAAGAAATAATGAGCTTGATTAAACCGCCGAGAAAAAACAAGTGCATAAGCATAATTAAGCGATAGCGTTTTGTTTTTCAACAAAACATCCTCACCCAAAGAATCAAGCCATTGAATGACACAACTAAAATCGCCCAACTTAAGCCAATAGTCACAGCACTGCTGCAGTGTCTGGTCAATGAAACCATGATTATGCGTTAACCGACAATGATAAGCGGCTAATTCAAAGTCTTTCATTTCAATACAGGCAACTGCACTTAATTGATGTAAATCTTTAAGTTTAGAATCTTTACTGAACTGTGAAAGCTGCTTACTCAAAAAATCACTTAATAATGTATGATAACGATACCAACCTGGGTGTGCCGCATCTTGAATAATAAAAGCGGATCGATTCATTAGGTAGCGAATAAATTTACCTGAGTCATCACGGCCTAACACTTGATTACATAATGATTCATTAAAACGCTTAAATAATGCACTAAATAAAAAGAAGTGACGGCCTTCTTCGCTTAGTGAGTTATAAATATCAAGAAAAAAACAATCCATGATATCCAAACGCTCTTCTTCTAAATTTTTAACAAAATCAAGACCATGTTCATTAATTGCTAATAATGCAATTTTCACTCCTGAAAACCAACCTTCTGTTCGCTTTGCAATTAACTCAATATCATAGCCTGTTAGCTCATAATGACAGATAGATTTTGATAGTTGCTGAACGTCATCATCTAACAGCGCCAAGTCATGACTATCAATCATAAGTACGGCATCATTTAGTTTAAGCGGCACTAGATTAATATTGGGTATTGAGCGACTCGAAAATATAAAGTGAATATGACTCGGTAATCGCTCTAATAGTTTATTAAGTATACGGTTTTCATAAGGCTTGCTTAAAAATTGAAAATCATCAATAACGAAAAAAAATTCTTTTCTTATCGATTCAAATACTTGAATTAATGTATCCACCAATCGATGTTCATCCACCTGAACATCTGGGGTAAATACATTAAATAAAGGTGCTTCTATAACCTGCGTTTTCTTTTTTACTTCCAATAGAATTTTATTCAATGCCGCATTCATACTGTAGTTTTCATCAGGCACACAAAAGTGGGCAATGAATAAATCAACTCTGGTTAACTGCCATTGATTTAATAAGGTTGTCTTGCCATAGCCAGACGGCGACACAATCAAAGTTAACTTATGATTTGCCGAACGATCAAGCAAAGCCAATAAAGTGGGCCTTGAGAATAGTGATGTCATTTATATTATTTTTATCGCATCAAGTTAATGAATATCGTACTTATTTCATATTGATAACCCTATTTCTATAGAGCAAGGTTTATTACGCCAGCTTGATAAAATTGCCAACATATTAACATTTATATCGTTCTCCCCCCTCCCTTGGGAGGGTAGAAAAACCAGTACCTCGCATTTACTCTCAATTGAAGGCTTGTAATAAATTAAGCCTATTGAGAATAACAATAAGGAATAAATACGATGAGCAATTCAGTCTGGGTCACATGGCCTGCTCTGACTAAGCTAGGTTCATTAGGTGTAATAGCCGGATTATTGGTACTTGGTCTAGAGCGAGAAGAGTTATTTGATAATAATTTATTTGATGTCGAAAATTATGATAAACACAATGCTAATATTGTCTGTGATGAACGCAGTAAAACAGCACGAACCGAAGACGGCACCTGTAATATTTTAGAAAACCCTGCTGAAGGATCTGTTTATATGCGCTTTGGGCGTAATGTAAATTTAGACGTAGTGGCAAATGAGCAAAACGAAGCCACGTTACTTGAGCCTAACCCTCGTGAAGTCAGTAATACACTCATGGCAAGGGATGAATTTAAACCAGCCACCACTGTTAATTTTATTGCCGCTGCTTGGATTCAATTTATGGTGCATGACTGGGTTGATCATGGTGACAATGATTCATCCAACCCGATTCAAGTTCCCTTACCCGATGGCGATGTTCTTGGCAGTGGCACACTTAGCATTGACCGGACCCAAGCCGATACGACCCGTACACCTGATGAAGAACATCTACCGGATACCTACCGTAATATTAATACCCATTGGAGGGATGGCTCTCAGCTTTATGGTTCAAGCCTTGAGCAAAATAATAAAGTACGTAGCTTTGTTGATGGCAAATTAATACTCGAAGCCGACAATACATTACCGCAAGATTATTTTACGGGCGTGCCTGTTACCGGTTTTAATAAAAACTGGTGGGTAGGCCTAAGTATGATGCATCAACTTTTTACACTTGAGCACAATGCCATCGCCAATATGCTAAAACAAAATAATCCCGGTAAGGGTGATCAATGGTTGTATGATAAATCTCGCTTAATTAATGCGGCCCTCATGGCAAAAATTCACACGGTTGAATGGACGCCCGCCATTATTGCAAACCCAATAACTGAACGTGCGATGTATGCAAACTGGTGGGGGTTGAGCGGTGAGCGTAAAGGCCGTGATAAATTTCAAGCTGAATACGAAGCTCTTGCAAATGACATTATTAAAAAAGATTCGTTCGTAAAGGCCATTTTAGGGTTTGATCCAAAGTTAAGAAATCTATTAGATGATGCATCCTTTATTGAGCATGCACTTGGCGGTTTAGTCGGTTCTCGTCAATCTGATAATGCCGGTACACCTTATACATTAACGGAGGAATTCGTTGAGGTATATCGTATGCACCCGTTGATGCGCGATAGCATTGAAGTATTCGACATCGGCTCTAACATGGTAAGTGCATCGATTAACATTGAAGATACCCGTGATGGCTCAGCTGAAGAAATATTAGTCGAACAAGGTGGTGATCGCCTTTGGTACAGCTTTGGTATCACGCACCCAGGTTCATTAACGCTCAATAATTACCCTGAATTCTTGCGTAATCTAGAGATTCCTTTAGTGGGTAATATCGATTTAGCCACCATTGACATTGTGCGAGACCGTGAACGCGGAGTGCCTCGCTATAATGAATTTCGCCGTCAAATTGGATTAAAACCCATCACCAAATTTGAAGACCTAACAAGCGAGCCCATCTTATTAGAAAAACTAAAACACATTTACGATAATGACGTTGAAAAAATTGACGCGCTCATTGGTCAGCTTGCTGAAACGGTTCGCCCAGAGGGGTTTGCATTTGGTGAAACGGCGTTCCAGATTTTTATAATGAATGCTTCTCGTCGTTTAATCACCGACCGTTTCTATACAAAAGATTACACGCCTGAAATGTATTCCCAAGAAGGCATTGATTGGGTTGAAGAACAAACCATGGTCAGCGTATTAAATCGACATTTCCCACAACTAGATACCAGTTTAGTTGGCGTTGATAACGCATTTAAACCTTGGGGATTAAACATCACTGATGATTTTAACAACTGGAGCGCGTGCGATAAACAACAACACCTTTGGGTGAACGGAGCATTACGCACACAATACCCCGCGGACGAAATACCGGCATTTAAAGATGTCGATGTGGGTGGCTTAATCAATAGTATCTTGTGGACAAAAGTAAAACGCAGCGACGATGTGGCACCGCTTGGGTATGAAAAACCGATTCACGCACACGGCGCAATGGCCACCGTTGCGTTTGATGCACGACCTAACCAACCTTACAGTGGTATTTTTAAAGGCGCTGAATGCGGGCTGCTGCGTTTAAGCGTAACCGGTACACCATCTGACCGTGGCTTCGCTCCCGGCTTAGCTTGGAAAGCATTTGTTGATGGCAAGCACTCTAGGAATGTTTCTGCGCTGTATACATTATCAGGCCAAGACGATAATTATAATTTCTTTGCTAATGAATTGTCGCAATATGTTAGCCCAGAAATCAATGAAACCCTTGGCACCACCGCTCTGTTTTCATTAGTCACCTCTAAGCCCACTCGCTTAATGACGACGAGAATGGCAAAAGTGACACAAGATGGCACAGAAGAGACAAATACCAATGCGCCGACACAAATCTACTTTGTGCCAACTGCCGAAATAAAATCTAAATTCAGTGAAAGTGCCCATGATTTTAGGCAAGACTTAATCAGCTTGCCTGAAGGTGCGGTGTT
The DNA here is from genome assembly GCA_034111105.1 of Bermanella sp. Classification (GTDB taxonomy): domain Bacteria; phylum Pseudomonadota; class Gammaproteobacteria; order Pseudomonadales; family Oceanobacteraceae; genus Bermanella. The sequence continues at coordinate 27,344 of JAWUXY010000024.1, forward strand.
GTATGATGTATACGGCACACAGAAAAGAATCAAACATTCGATTATTCCATATTTTAATAATCGCTATGCAAACGCCAGACGCAATAATGCGATAAAAATTGGGCAGATTCGCTTAACGTCAAAGTTCAATCTATCAACGTTCAGCGATGGTGGTGTCTTCTTTCGACATCAACGTTACGAAGACTAATTAAACCCGTCATTTGAAATCGCCATAAAAAATGCCAGCAAGTTAGCTGGCATTTTTTATGGCTCACGTGACAGAATTATAAAATAGATTCGATCGATGTTACGCTACTGGCTAAGTTATCTTTTTGCAGCTTGTTATGAAAATCATCAACCAATCCGTTGGTTGCATCTATAACGGTGTGCCAATATTTTTCTCTGGCATCATCATCAAATTTATTAAAGTCTGCTCTGTCTGGAATTTTACCATAGGGTAATTTAGCGATAAATTCATGGCTTGGGGCAATCATAACCACATTGTCATAATTTTTGGCTTTCGCTTTACGCCATGGAATGCCCTTATCAAACCAGCCCGGCACAATTTTAGGAAAAAAGTGCGGATAAAAAACCAAGCCATTTCCTGCTTGAAAAGGCCCAGAGAAATGATAATCCACCATGCCACCGTCCCAATGCCAGCGGTTTTTGCCTCCCAGTACTTTTGTCGGCTCTAACACCATGGGAATCGCACCGGATGCCACCAGTGCCTGCTTTAAATTGTTAACGCCCAATTCAATCACTTCAGGGCGTTTAAAGTAAGGGTCATGGCTGGCTTGTTGCGAAATCACAACACGAGGGTATAACGCTTCAACCACTTTGTTTGAAATCAAATTACCGGTAGCCGCCGCTAGTAACCCTAAACCTTGGCTCAAGTTATGTCGGCCATTCATCAACAGCCGATTACGTACAGCTACGATATGCAACTTACGTTGTGGATTATTAACGATGTGGTGAGCGCGCTCGTCGTTGAACAATGCCTCAAGCACTTTATCCACAAATACCGTAATCTCAGCTGGGCTTAATGCCTTATAACGCTGATTGAGGTAAATATCCTCAAACTGTTTAAAACAACTCAATGGGTCTTGCTGTGCATGACACGCCATGCGCCATGAACCAATACTAGAGCCAACCAATGAAATACTCTGAGGGGCTTTCGCTAAAAAATGTTCCGCAAGGTACTGATCCAACCGAGACAGCATTAGCCACTTTGGGCCGCCACTGGCACCGACCATCAGCTGAATATCTTCTGGGTTTAAGCCCTGCGCTTGAATCTGCTTTAGAGCCTTTGCCCCTGCGAGAATTTCAATGGTCATAAATGACTCTGTTTATTATTAAAGGCAACATGGTGCCAAACCGTCAAAATTGCGCAACAACCCATCAAGCCATCGCTTGCAACACTGTGTACTAGAAAATGATGCAATAAAAAAAGATAAAGTCTTAGCCATTTGGTCCGATAACTATAGTAGAGCTAACAACGACGGCTCAATATGCAGGAGCAAAGATCATGTATACGGGAAAAAGTTACATATTCACCACCGCGATTGAGCAACAAGCCTTTCACGAGGGGCTTAAAGCGACGGCCAGCAGCCAGAACCCATATTCCATCGCCAAGAGCCCTCATGCAGCAAGAGCGTGGTGCAAAGGCAACCAATTAGGCTTTCGTTTAACGGCGCGCCTCGGTGTTCAATATTTAAACGCAGCTAAAATATAGTCGTGAATATCACACGTGCCTAAGCCAAATTTGGGCACGTATATTCAGTTATTTATGTACTCTAATTCTATTCTTCAGCTTATCTATAGATCCCTGCAAGTTGTAACGACCAACATTATGCCGTGTGCGACATTATATTACTTACTGGTATGACGGAAAGTTCCGTCCCATTCAGGGGGGAAGGTTTGACCTTTTAAATCATTAATACGCTCAATATAGACGTCATATAGTTTAAGCGGGTTAGCCTCAAGTAATGCCGTAAATGCCTTGTGAGCATCGTCCCATTTTTGCTGTAAATAAAGCTGGTAAGCATCGTCATATTGCTTGATTTCATCTAATACGCTTTGCTCCACTTCACCCTCAAGACCCAGAGGCTCATACACACGAATAGCCTCTTCTTTTCCCTTCACTTGAATTCTGTCCATGAAACGACATACAAATCCATTAATATGGTCAAAGGTATCTTCACCGATTAAGATTTTAGCCCCATAAAATTTAGTAATGCTTTCCAGTCGAGAGCCTAAATTGACCGCATCACCCAATACCGTATAAGAGCGACGATAACTTGAACCCATGTCACCTACGTTCATCAGCCCTGTGTTAACGCCCACACCAATATTCACTTCTGGTAAGCCTTCTTTTTTAAATACCGTCTTTAATTCCTCAGTAATTCGCTGCATATTAAGCGCGGCCAATACGGCATGACCACGATGATTGTCATCGTCAATCGGCGCGCCCCAAAATGCCATTACCATATCGCCCACATATTTATCAATGGTGCCGTTACGGTCAAAAATTTCTTTGGTAATGGGCGTAAAATAACTATTAAGCATGTGCTTTAATTCTTGTGCTGTGAGGGTTTCACTGATGTTAGTAAAGCTTCGTATATCACTAAACAAAACCGTAAGCTCTTTACTCTCACCTGAAAAACTATAGGCATCAGGATCCGCCATCATCTTGTCAATATGGGCAGGCGGCACGTATTGATCAAACATCCCTTTTAACATTTTTTTACTAGCGTTTTCTCTTAGAAAACCATCGGTAATAAATGTTGCGGTTAAAAATAACGTTAATATCAATGCACCGGCCATGGGCAAATCTAATCCGGCTGTCCACAGATAACCGTTAAACATGATCACCATTGCAATGATACAGCTGCCACCAACCAACATGACCATGGGTCCTAACATGGGCAAGACGATAATCATAAATAGAGCAATTAATATAAGCTGCAAAAACGTTGCACCTGCCTGCCATTCTGGTTTGTAGGGAAACCCGCCACTAAGCAGTGCACGTAAAATATTGGCATGCACCTCGACACCTGGATATTGAGGCCCCATGGGCGTGCTTCTTAGATCCGCTAAGCCGATGGCCGATGTCCCAATAAACACAATGGCCCCTTCTAATTCATTGGGTTGTAACTTATCGCGCAATACATCCGTGGCAGAAAAGTAAGGGAACGAAAACGCAGGGCCTTGATAAGGCACGGTGACAAACCCCGCAGGACTTGTCGGGGCAGGGAAATCACTCACAGCCACTTGCGTCATAGCCAGTACATCACCCACCTCCACTACTTTTGGCTCGATGCTATCGATAAATAAATATCGCATGGCAGCGCTTAATGCTAATGAAGGGTACAGTTGATTACCGCGACGGATTAACAACGGGGCTCGCCGGACAGTGCCATCAAAATCAGGGAACATCGTCACAAAGCCGCCTCCGCCAGCTTGGCTTTGTAAGCTAGGGATATTTGCGGTGTAACCTGGGCGTTGGGTAATAACGAGTTTTTCCTGCCATGCCATTGGCACATTAAAAACCGAAGGGGGGAGTTGGCCGTTTTGGTATTCTTCTTGGTCTTGAAAAAAAAAGCCCAGCACCACGTCATGCTGACCAATAGCACTTGCCATCACCTCATCTGCATCGGCCATTGCCGAAATCGATTGCCATTTTTGTAGCGGTAATTGATTGAAGACATCGTCCGGTACCGCACGACTAATACGCTCGACTGGATTCATTTCTTTTTCACTAAACACGACGTCAAATGCAATGATCAATGCACCCGCTTCACCGAGTTTTTGAATTAAATCAGCTACCTTTTGACGGCTCCATGGAAAACGTCCTTCATTGATGATCGAGCTTTCATCAATATCAATAATTGCGATTTTATGATCACTGTGTGCTTGTTTCGTGATGGGTAAGAATAAATTAAAACGAACGTCATAAAGTAGGTACTCTATGCGAGTAAAAAGAGACGCGCTGCCACCTTGGTTAAGAGCGGCCCAAATAATGCTCGCCGACACGATAGCGGCAAAGAATCGAGTGCTGTACTTGAAGAGGGTTTTTGATAGCGCCATAACTATCAAGCATAGTCGTTTTCATAAAAAGTGTGAGGCTAGGCCACAACTTGACCACGGTAGATACGTTTAGGACGATGATCGGCACCTGCCCCATGCAGCGGAGTATCAGCGATGGGCTGACCACGATACATCCGCTTAGTTGGGGCCGTGTTCGTGTTATCTTGCTCGGGAACCCCACCCATTAATTCAAGTCCCATCATGTCTTCTAGATCGGCAAACAAAAGCTGGGTTCGCTGGTCATGGCTTTTCTTTACACACTCAAGAATACTTTGCACGATATCCGGCTGACTGAGTTTTAACTCAACACCAAATTCACTGCGTAAACGCTTACGCAGTTGCTGCATTACGTCGATCATGTCTTTGGATAAGTTAGGAATCATGGGATCTCTTTTATTCGGTTATCATGGTGTCTAATGATGGTAGAGCAAGCCTTATACCAATCAATGCTAGTGGCACTAAATTATATTACGTATGTACCTTCCCGTTATTCAATGGCTGTAAGCCTATCGGTTAATAATTGGGTTTTCATTTATTACGAAAAGGCACCAAAGTGAAACCAGAGACCTTATTTATGCACCAATTTATATCGGCCGATATCATATCTATCTATTATTTTTGATGGATAAATCATCTAAATGATACACAAGCCTCAAATTTGGTCTTTATTTGGTCATTTAAGGGGCAAATCAGAATGGGCCGTTATCATCAAAAAAGTTGGCAAGAAAACTGCAATAAGTGAGATAGCAAGCTCACGTTAGCTTGCGGAGCGTAGATTCGTGTCGAAAGACTCAGTTTTATCGGGGCCAATTAATCTTGCACGGGTTAGTTTGATTAAGCTGATTGAATCTACGCTTTTTTTTCGCCTAAAAAGTGGCTTAAGGTTTAACCGTTTCTTGTTTTAATAATAATAATAACGCGCTGCTTTCATCAAAATGCTGGATGCGTTTGATAGCAAAGTCGATTCCCGGTTTTTTCAATTTTTGTTTTGCTAAATATGTCACTAATTCTTTTATGAATAACTCATCAGTCCATTGCTCTCTTGGGCGTGAACGTACGAACTCACCGTAAATTCGATGCCCTAACCCTTGTATAAGTTGTTTATTTAGCTGCTCCATCAAGTAAACATGGATCGACTGATTAATAGATCGCTCTACTTTTTCGACTTGAACAATATCAAAATTAGCCGCATGTAATTGTGCTAATAATGCATCACGCCACTGAATTTTTTGTTGGATCGAATCTTCGTTTTCTTGTGAGCTGTTTTGGCTCAATAGCTGCAATGTCATATCCAATTGCACTTGTGTCAATTGACCAATAACGGCAAGCTGTTTATCAATGTTTGTTTGCAGTGTTTGATCTTGATCACGATGAAGGTAATAGATTTTATCTAAGCTTAACAGTGCGTAATCAAACACCGTTAACAGTGCAATCATCGCTGCAAAAATTAATGGGGGAATTTTATTGATGTGCAGCAAAACAGTCAGCAGCGCTAAAATACCCACGCTGAAGAGTAATACAAAAATGGTTATGGCCATGGTGGCACCTTTACTTAATCATCCGTGGCGCCACACTAGCAATGGTATTGGATTTGATCAAGCGACGCTGTCACCTCCTTCAGGGAAAAACTCATCTTTCAATGATTCACTGTAAGCACGGCATGCATCTAGCGATGTAAACACTCCTGCCAACTTATCGTGGCGCGTCACTAATACACAGTCAGTATGACCATCACTCATATAATCTAAGACTTCTATCAATGAGGTATAAAGGTCAACGGTATAGGCATCATTTGGGCATAAATCAGCAACGGTCAATTCATCGAAGTCGGTATGTGAATGGCCCGGCAGCACGGTTTTTTCCAACTCACGCTTTGATAATACACTTAGACTGCCATCGGCACGCTTAACCGGAAGATGGCCCACACGATGCTCTTTCATCATGGTCTTAGCTTGCGTCATGCTTGCGCTTTCAGCAATGGAGTATGGAAACGCGCTCATCACATCTTTTATTCTTGGCATGCGCTTCATGGTTGTCCCTCACATCAATTGTTAAATGCCCATTTTTCCAAGCATATCCATAATGTCACGAATCACCACCGACGCATTAGGGTGCTGGCTATCGAACTCCACGGCCTGTTGTTCTAAACGATCATTGAGACTCACATCAGCCGGCTCGCCAGTTAAAACCGTCTTAATATCACGCTCTAACTGTTGTAACAGCTCACGACTCTCATCGTCTAACGAATCAATATGACCAATGGTTTGCTTCAATTGGGTCAGTTTGCTTTTTAATTGATCATGCATGAAGTGACTCCTAGTCAATAAAGGTATCCACATACTGCCACTGTAACAATATATATCAATTTAAAAAAGGAGCACTATCGCTTTATATTTTAGGTTATAAAAACACCGACACCTGAGCAAGACGACTCAGGTGTTAAGCAAGTATTGAGGTTAAATGCCCATGGTGATCTTCAGCACGCCCTTGATAATAAAACCAACCATGCCAAGCCCTAGTGCGAAAAAGAGCACCGCCATACCAAATTTACCTGCATTTGAACGTTTGCCTAGGTCGTAAATAATAAACATCATAAAGCCCATAACGGCCGCCAGGCCCAGCATCAAGGCTATTTCTTCAAACTGCTCAAAACCCATAACATTACCCCTGTTTTACGTAGGCGCATTATAACCAACATTATGCTTAATTCGATACTGTTAACCAGTACAGGCACTACTTGAAGTGCATCACTAAACAGGCGTAATGCATCATCAATCCAATCAGTATGGTTTATAACGTCGTTAAGCGAGCAGTAGAAATGTTTGTTTCATATTGTAAATACACGGCTCAGGGTGGGTATTAAAGTAGACAAGGTATTCGGGGTCCTATGCTTTATATGCAACATCATTGGCAGCCTACATTTTCTTTAAGCCAAATCGATAGTGGTTCTGCCACCTTAAATCGTAAAGAAGCAGTAACGTTAGGCGAGATTCATAGATCGCTTACGCTTTATTGGACACTTAACCGCCATAAGATTAAACCAAATACAGAATATTCGTGTAAGCGAACCCAAGTGGGCTTGAGGTAAATCTGATGAGGATAGGCCAACGATGACTTCTTGTTCAATTCGAGTCCAAGTCTGTGGCCTGGGCTGTAATATCGCGTTAATATCATTAAGCGCAATAAATTGTTGCTCCCAAAACTGTAAATGCCCCAACAAATAAGGATCGTCTTTTAACTTTGATTTAAAAAATTGTCGCTCTTCTTTTGTCAGTGTTCCTAAAACGAACTCAAATGATAAAAGACTATACTTGTTCATGCTTCACCTTAGTCTTATGTTCGATACAATTCTTCAACCGCTCAGCGCCACGTTTAAGCCAAGATTTAATCGTATTAACACTGGAATTAAAATTCTCTGCCAACTCTTGCCGCGAGTATCCTTGCAAATACGCGAGGCTAATACTTTCTTTTACTCGATCACTTAATGTTTCCATGCATTCAAGAAGAAAATTTGAATCTTGTAACTGCATGGCCGCTATATCAGGCCGGTCATTTGACATATGCTTATCGGGATGACGAACCTCAACTTCATCACACGCTTCAATGACATCATCGCGCCTTTTTTCTTTGGCTAATCGGTCCAACGCTCTATAACGAACAATGCTCGTCATCCAAGTAATGGGTTTTGCTTTGTCTGGCTGGTAGTCACCAGCGTTTTGCCAAATTTGAATAAACCCTTCTTGAAGCACATCATTACTAATGTCTTCGGATTTAACGATATTAAATGCAACTTTATTAAGGTAAGGCGCAATGGAGTGGTAGAGTTCGTCTAATGCTTTATGGTCACGAATGGCACAACGTGCAATCAAACTGGAATATAATTCATCTTTACTAATGTCCATTAAGCCTACTTTTATCATTAATCATCTAGTCTATCGGGCGAAAAATAAATCCCACTGCATCTGTATTGACTGTCTTTAAATATTTGAGCGTCTGATGATTTATTAATATATACCAAGTGTTCAATAAAAACGTCATTATTTCGATAACGTATTTATTAATTAATATCTTGAAACCATTATTCAAGTTATAAGGTATAGAATCAGAAAGAAATTTAGAGTAGAAACTAAATAATGTTATAACGTTATATCGAAAAATTAGGAGGGACACTGCGTACATCCGTTACTAAGTCTCTTAAAAAATAATGTTAAATAGATAAAACAAGATAGCTCAACCGTGATCATGCCTAAATATAAGCATGATCATGGCTGTGAATGATTTTAAATAATCAAATTTTAGGGATAGCCGTGCCCTTAAATTCAAAGCGGATACTTTCAATCATATCAAGATTAAAATCATCTGCATTTCTCAGGCTAATCGACCAGGTTGTAAACGGAGTCGGTTCAAAGTAAGCAAACTTAAAATCATCCGCGACTGCGCCTTCTATAATAACCCTGTAGTCGTTTGTTTGATTATTAAGGTACTCATAACCAAAGAACCGAAATAACTGCTCAGAGTTAAAGGTATACTCAGTATCTTCAAAACGATCCTGGTATTCACCATTAGATTCAATATCAATAAAGTAACTAATGTCTTCTGGTAATTGAGAACCTTGCAGAACAACACGTACCTGATTAAGACGAACACGATCAAAATGAATAAAACTAGGGTGTGAAAGGTCTACATTGAAACTCATCTCACCATTATCCTTGAAGTCATTCAATAATACTGGCTCAGTAACCACAATATTTGTCAGGTTAAAGTCTTGTGGACGAGGCTGAAATGATGACAATGCATCGTTATACTGCTCCTGTAGTAATGCTAAATCCAATCGATACTGTTCATACGTTTTATTAAGTGATGGCCGAACTTGGCTTTCTTTTAGTGACCAGTATTCAAAAGCCGCTGTGAATTTTGTAATCGCTACAAACATAGGGCGCTTGAGCGCAGTCAACGAACGGAAGAACAACGTTTCTAGTTCATCAACAGCACCGGCATCTTGTTCAATTTGATCAATGAGTAGATTCATTCGATCTAGATGACGACTATTTACTTCCGCTGCTATCTTAAGATCAATAAGCCTAGACAACTCTTGCATCAAACTGACTTCAGTTGCAGTGATCGATTTGCCATATATCACAAGCGTCTCAAGTGTTGCTAAAAACTCAGAAGAGCCTTCAATACCTTCGTCAATGGCTAACTGCAATTCGTTACGAATTTCGTTCAAAAATAGCTCCCATACATCATTAGCCGCATCTAAAGATGGTACGACTAAGTTAAAGGATGCTAATGCATTTGCAATTTCTTGAGCATCAACAGAACTGTGTACTTTCGAAGAAAGGTCATCCACATTTTGAGTCATTTCTTGAACTCGTTGCAAAAGGTCTCCAATACTGGCCAGTTTTTCTTTAATGCTACTAAGATCCTGAGAGGTACTCGGGATTGAGGAGGCATATTCAATTACGCCGGCAGGATTGCCTGATGCAGCAGAGCTACCAATCGCAATGGAGCCTTCAACCATGGTTTCTAATATACCAATAACCAATGCAATTTCTTGCTGTAACTTATATTTGGCGATTCCAGCTTCAAATTTAAAACGTGCCGTCGTCACCAATAAATCTTGATCTCTAAATTGAATGCGTAAATCATCAAGGGTATTTCTAAAATGATCTACCTGTTGTTGTGATCGATTCATTGTGGCGGTTTCTGCGGCGACCGCATCTACCAAGTTCACTTGCATAAGGTTCGCAGCATCTTGACGAGCAGAGATATCAACACTGCGATCAACGAATCGATCGTATTGAGTGCGATAAGCTTCCATTGCGTTTAGATAGGCAACATACGTGTCTTGATAAAGATTCGCGTCAAGTTCTGGCACATAATTAGGACTTAACGCTGAGAAATCAACAAACTGCTTCAGATTGGCTGTTTGAAGGTAAAGGTTCTCTAAAAATACATTATCGGCCATAAATGTGGGTACACCTCTTAAGGCGGCTTCGTTTCTAGTCAGCATGGCTCGACTAAGAGTCGAGTTCTGATCAAATACCGAAGCGGCAACATCAAATGTTTTTTCAAAAATCTCCGTTAGCCGATCCGACGCAATGTCCATCATACCAGCAATGCTCACTGTCGTTTTAACCAGTGTATTAACATCACTGCTTGCAAATATAAAACGGCCATCAGAGGTGCTTGTGGGTGAAACTTTAGTGAATTCAATATTAGAGCCCGAAAGCCTTGCACCCACTAGCAAATTAGTCTCAATTTCGTCTGCATAAACAGCCACACCACCGCTTGCCCCTGTACTGGTATCCACCAAGAAAGTGCCCGAACCCTCGCCTATTATTTTACGAGCATAAATATAAACCGTTTGGTTTTTCATACTCATAAAAAAATTATTTTTCACTTCTAATGTATCGGCCACAACCACTATTATCGCAGGTGCTGTGGAACGGGATTTTACATTTGATATAACATCAGAAAGGTTTACATATAAATCTGAAACCTGATATTTCATTAATTCAATCGATTGATTTGATTGAAAAGTAGCAACGGGCAATAGAGGTGGTATGTCCACCTCATTTAATTCAGCCCAACTGTTCGCTTGCGAATGTAAGCTAAACATTCCAAAAAATGCAAACAATACTACTTGTAATAATGTATGCGGTTTTTGGCTAATAAACATTTTAAAGCCAGCTATTACGGGATTATGCATAATATAAAAAACTCCTTTTTAACAAAAACGGCCAGACCATAATGATCTGACCGAAATACCGCTTAATAAATTAGTCTACGCTGTTCACATAGGCGTTTTGTGCAAATGCTCTGGCCTGATCAGAAATCGTTTTCCAATTGGTATCTGCTGCATCTGCTAAACCGCTTGTGCTAAAACCGGCTATTGCTGTATCTAAGTTATCGATCCCGTTACTGCCCTCCGCTAGGGTAATGACTGTATTTAATGCGTCAAACGTGCTGCTAACACTCTGCCAATGTAATTTAAGTGTATCGATATAAGGAATAGCCGCTTCAATTTTTTCGTCAATTTCACTGACACTAATCGATGCCGCCCCGTAAGATGCATACAGCGCAACGGCATGAGCCAGATCCCCTGTTAATTCTGACTTCTCATTTTCTAAGCTATTCACTTCGCTTTTTAGGTTTTCAATTTGAGCCCCTAGAATACCGCCACCAATTAACAACGATACGCCACCACCAATAGCCGTCAGGCCGACATCACGTTTTTTAGTAGCGATGGTGTCATTAATTGAACGAATTTCTGCATTGATTTGATCGATGCGATCACGGATTGTTTGCGTATTATCCTGGTTAAGTAAGTCACTAAATGTGGTTGAATATGTATCAAGAGAAAGCGACTGCTCTTTAAGGCTCGTTGCAAACGTCAGTAAGCTTTGTTTTGCGTTTTCTACTTCATTCAGTTTTCCAGTAGAAAGTATATTCAATATATTTAAATATGACTTAACCGCAGGGAATTGACTTCTTACCGCTTGGATTGCATCAATATAGGCTTGTGACTCTTTGCCCTGAGTAAATTCAATAATCGTAGCGTCTGCTAGACCATTTGATATGACCGCCATCTTATCTAATAATGGCTTAAGAAAAATCAAGTGTATGTCTTTGTAGTTAGCAAGATTTAATGCGAGATCTACAATCGACGGGTAAATATTAGTATTCCAATCTTCGCCGGTAGCATGAATAGCAATATACTCTTCTAACAAACCTTGATAATGCGCATCAAATGTAACGCTGTCACCAAATCGTAATGAGCTTTCTAATGCAGCTTGTGTTGTCGGTAATGCCAGTGCGCTATCAGTATAAGCTTGTATAACAAACCATTCTTTTTGGCTTAATACAAAGTCGCTAGATTCAACATCAATAAAAAGGGTATCGCCGGTTTCACTCGATTCGCCTAACACCGCATTGATGTCGATTGCTTCAACGTCGTTTTGGGTCGAGGATTGCAAAGACGCATTATTAATAACCTGTGTTTCAGAAAACGCAGGACTAACCTGAACGACACACCCCATCATAATGGCACTTGCGACCGCATTCCTTAACAGAACAGAGGGAGATTTAGTAAATTTTTTCTGATTTCTCAACATGATTATTTCCATTAATTAGAATTGATTTTTCATACCAAAATATATAAATAAATTTATTAGAGATACACCTATACAATATGCATACACCTAACAGAACACTCGTACCCAATTATTTTTTAAATAAGATTAAAAGTGCTCATTGATATATACGAGCCATCAATATAAAAGTTGCATGTAAATTGTTGTTTTTAAATTTATATTAAAAATAAAGTTTTATATGGTTTTAAGATTAGGAAGGGCACGACTAATATTGATATATCAGTCGTGTTTTTAAATCTACTTACTTAGTAATAAGACAAGATGTCTCAAAAGGCATAATCAACATAACTTTGATTTTTCTCACGTACCTGCAATAGCGTTCTATTTATTTCTTTGATTAATATTTCGGCGATACCATACCCAATAATTGGTGTATCGTTTTTCAATCCTTGCTCACCTCTAACATGAACAAGTAAATCAACCACTTTTTTCAGCTCCAAGTCTAGATTTTGCCATTGCAGCTTCAATTGTTCAAAATAAGGCGCTGTATCTAGCATTGTCTGTTGAATTTTACTGATGCTATTTTTTGCATTGCGGTACGCAGCGTAAAGTAACGTCGCATGATGTAATTGGCTTTGATAGCGGTTTCTTTGGTTAATCAAACTCTGCCGATCACTCTTAAGCCCATTGATTTGAGGCACTAATATCGCAGAGGCAATTGCAACAGAGATCGCCCCTCCTATTGCGCTTAATGCCAGTTGGCGTTCTTTATCGCTAATCTGACGACTCTTACTGTTTATCTGACTGTTTTTTGCATCAATATTACTCTGTAGCTGAGCTGTATTGTCTTTTGCTATCAGCTGATCAAAGTTAATCCCAGAACGGCCTATTTGGTTTTTATGATTTTTCATAACCGTAGAGAAAACAAGGGTATCTGTTTTAGTGGCCTGTGTTGTTGCACTCAAAGATTGAACGGCCGTCTCAAATGTTTTAACAATTTCAATTAAAGTCGAAATGCTTATCGAAATATTATCTTCGCTAATTAATTTCTGTGCAGGGTCAAAAATGACTAAATCATCTTGTATCAGTTGATTTAACGCCTTCATTTTTATATCTATGGGCATAATATAATCTGAATGTAATTCAGAGCTTTCAGATAATCGATTTGATGCGACAGATATATTTGGATAAATAGAATTCTGCCAATATAAAGCTGAGTTGCGAATGGCAATGTACTTTTCTTTTAATGACACGAAGTGGCTTGAAAAACCAACATTCGCATTAATAGGCAACGTTGCTCGCATTGCAGATTCACTAACGGGAAGAGACTTAGCTTCTGATAAAAAATATTCTATATCTAACCACTCTCTGTTTTCTAACATAAACGCACTACGATCAGCACGTAAAAAATAAGCACCACCACCGACTTTAACGGGTAATGACGAAATGGGTAACGCTTCTAAACCTGTGTCGACATCAATATGAACCGCATAATGATCAATTGCCTCGTTTGGCCCTGGTCCGCCCGGTGCCCCAAAATCAAATCGATAATTCCCTGATTGCAGTTTTTTACCTTGATACAATGGCTTAGCCTGCGTTACCTGCTCAACACCATTTGGAAATACTGGGAACTCCGGGCCAAACCCAAATGTAACCAATGTTGATGAAGGCCCTTTAAAGCCAATAATGCTAACTGTAAAGGGTGCATCTGTTTCAAAGTAAATACTGTCACGGTAATCATCCGTTGCAAGCGTGCCCTGAACAATATATTGAGTCCCTTTTTTTAAAACACCAAGGTTCCCATTTTGCGTATTGTGATTAGCGACGTTTCCAAGATCACCATAATGTGATTCATTATAAAAACGAACAGTACTATCGTCTTCATTACCAAACGCTACGCCACCTAAGCATCCTATGCTTAAAAGGCCTAATCGAATAAACCTGATAATCACACTCGGTTTATTATTTGCATTCCTAACATTACAACTCACAATTATTTTCCTTATCTTTTAACGTCTATCGACGAGCGAGATGACAATAAACATCCAATTACAGCATGGCCGTCTTCGATATTCATAAGATGTATATACGGTGAGCGCGATAGAAAGTTGCATAGGTTGGCACTTACCGTCTATCACAGACGATTCAATCATTGCCTTGATAGAGAGAAGCCGATCAATGTGCTGATGTGAAATTTTTATAATGGTGAGGTATCTCAATGAACGGAGTCATCGCCTTGACTCAGTCAGGACTGTTACCGTGATCCTGTGTATGGTGAACACAACGATAAAAATAACGCACAATGTTACTGATATCTAAATGGGTAGACGTTGGAGTTGTTTAAGCTGAAATGCTAGACGAATGCATAAAACATGTAATGGGCTTGGCATGTGAAATATCAATAAAATTTAGCCTGCGCTAAGTCAATCAACATTACCAAAAAACGAACGGCTCATCGCCCCCTTGTTATTCAGGGGCGCTTAACCAAGGTTTAATTCTGTTTAATTTGAAACGACTGGACCAAGCGGCCAATCGAAACCAACCCACAGGGCGAGTAATCCGCCCCATGCTCCAAGTAAAACCAGCGCGTAAGGCAACATAATCGTCATCAAGCGCCCAACCGAAAAATTGGCTTCATATTTTAAGGCATAGGCTAATACAAGAGGAAAATACGGCATTAAAGGGGTAATAATATTCGTACTGCTATCGGCAACACGATAAGCCGCTTGAACCGCTTCAGGCTCAATGCCCAACAAAAAGAATGCCGGAATAATAATGGGGGCTAATAGCGCCCATTTTGCGGAGGCGCTGCCAATAAATAAATTAAGTACTGCGGTAAATAGCATCAACACAATCATTGCAAACGGGCCACTAATTGAAAAACCCTGCAGTACTTCTGCTAATTCAACCGCCAGCACTAAACCAAGTGCACTCCACTTAAACCAAGCGACAAACTGCGACACCACAAACATCAAAGCCAAGTATGGGGCGATATCCACAATACCTTGCTCTAAAGCTTTTACCCATTTAGCCCAATCATTAAAGCGACCCTGTTCGATGCCGTAAGCCGTCGCTAGCAGCGCCACACTTAACGCAATCATGGCAACCAGTGATGCCATAAAAGGGCCTTTTAATAAACTGCCCTGTTCATTACGCATTATGGCATTTTCTGGCATCGTCAAAATAATCCACAACAAAGTGATGAACACGAATGCCACATAAAACCACAAACCAAAATGCGCCCGTTCGTCATTTCCTGCTGGTTGCTCGCTATCGCCCGCAAGCGTTGATACTGGCTGCAAGACCTGATTAGAAGGTGGCGATGTCGCTAATAAATAAGGCTCAACCCAAAATCGATTCACCGTCACACAACTGATGACCACCACCAAAACACTGACGACTAAAAAATAATAATTAGCAAGAATGCTCACATCACGATCGGCTACCAAAGACAACGCCTCAGAGCTAATACCAGACAGCATCGCATCGACAGGGCCCACCAGCAAATTAGCGCTAAAACCACCAGACACACAGGCAAACCCTAAAGCAAGCCCTGCAATGGGGTGTCGCCCAGCCGCCCAAAACACCGCTGCGCATAATGGCAACAACACCACGTAACCCGAATCAACAGCGATACTCGACATCACACCAAGAAAGGCAACGGCAATGGCCAGTAACCCGACAGGAGTACGGCTGGTTAACTGAGTAATTAAAGCCGGCAACAAACCACTTTTCTCGGCTAATGAAAACGCTAAGGCCATCAAAATCACAGGGCCAACAGGTGCAAACCCCATGAAGTTCGTTACTAAAGAACTCAGCATATAGATCAAACCATCAGCCGAGGCCAAACTGTGTACCGTTAACAATTCACCGGTTGCAGGATGCTGTGCTTGCCAGCCAGCGCCATGACCAATGGCACTCATTACCACCACAATGACACATAAATAAATGAACAGAGCCATAGGATGAGGCAAGCGATTAGCGATGCCCTCTATTCGGTGTAAGAGCTTATTCATAGGCGCAAAGAGTCCTTTTTAGCGGGTTTTAGTGTATTTACTTTAATTCTGGCGAATTTCACCTAATCAAATAAAAGTCTTAGTATTCAAAGGCCTAGCTAGCGCTGCAATATGCAAAACACTCTATTTCAGACGATTCGAAGTGAATCGATACTTTTGTACTAGAATATTCGGCTTTACACACTAGAATGGCGCCCGTATCTTATTTGCAAGGAGGACATATGCCCTTATATCAAGCCGCACCGGCTCAGTCCGAGAGTAACAACACTGCCGCCATCGCCACTATTTTACCGGCGAATACACCGATGCCCCTGTGTTGCGACGCATGCGACTACGCACAAACCTATTCCATGACGCACTTACGTCAACTGCCAACCATCGTCTGTGAAGACTGTGGCGACACTCGCCAATTTAGCGCATTTGAACTCAACATCTTAGAAAGTACCCTCAACAACATGGGATACTATCTACAAAAGCGCGCATAAGTTAATGGCATGACTCTAATAAAAATAATCGATACAAAAAAGGAGACGCTAGGTCTCCTTTTTAATGCTCTTGTTATACAACCTAATCTTCTTTAGGCACTTCAATTTTTAATATTAATGATACTTGTCGCTCTAATAGGTCACGCTGTTCTTGCTGGTTAATTTCTTCAACGGGTACCAGTAGCGCTTCATACTCTACTCGACGTAATGTGCTCACTAAAATTTGAGCATCTTCTTTTGGGTGAGAGCTGTGCACTAAGTTTAAAAACTCTATCAGTTTTTGTTCCATCGCTTTGGCATGTTGATCCGCCAGCCCACGCAAATTTTCATTCAGTAATGCTTCATAGCGGAACGCTTGATCAGCGACCGCCATTTCTCGATTGTGAGTGGTCTTTTCTAGTACATAAGCCAATAGCTGATCAACAATTACTTCGACCAATTTTGGCCCTGTGGTTAATTCAGCTAATTTTTTGCCGTCTGCATTTTCTAGTGGCTCATACATTTTACGCGCAAACACATTGACGATGGATTGTGCTTTCTCAGCATAAAGCATGAAAGTATCGCTAATTAATTCTTGGATATCTTTAAAATAATATGTCGTTGCGGCCAATGGTACGTCTGCTTCTTTGGCCACACTGCGATGGCGGATTGCACGTACACCATCACTGACAACAATTCTTAATGAGGCTTCTAAAATGGCTCTTCGACGTTGTTCGCTGCCCGCTCGTGAGGTTTTACGCCCTCGGTATTGAATCGTTCCCGGCTCGGTCACTCGGGCCTTCTGAAGTGCTGTCATGGATGACGTCCTAACTAATGTAGCGCTATATTATTATTATTGTTATAGCTATTTATTTTTATAAGTGGCCTAAGATTACTGATTCCATCGGCAAAAGCAATCGCCAAAGTAGGCAAGCCCTTGCCCTTTTTAGAGTACTTGCTCCAGTTTTTTCGACATTTATCAATCACTTATGGGGTTGGCTCAAATCTTGATTGCTTAATATCGACGTGTTTTTTTGAGTATTCACAAATGATGGACATCTTAGGATTACCTAAGCGTATGATGCAGCAATTTGAGCAAATGACGCAGGTCGAAAGCGCTCAAACCATCACACCTAAAAAAGAGCAAGTTTCATCCGATATGGCGCTGTCTTCAATGGGCGAACGTATCAACTATCTTGCCCGAGAATTTGATGTCAAAGCACTCGACATGAAAGACATCATGCCATTACAAACAGCGCTCACTGAACACGGCATTATCCAAAGTCACCAAGTTCGCGCACAAGGTTTACTCACACAACTGGCTTATCAACATCAACAAGCTGGACCAATGGATTTAGAACAGTCGTTAGAAACACACCTCGATCAGTTAAAAGGAAAGCCCGCCGTGTTAGCCGACTACCAAGAAGGCAAACATGTTTTAAACGTGGTGCGAAACCTCGCCAGTGCGCGCGAACAACAAACCCATGCGGCTTAAAGGCGGTTTATGATAAAGTGCACAATTTAATCATTCGAACTAAATCATGACTCGTTTATTCATTTGCTTGCTTATCGTCTTCTCACAATCCGTATCCGCCATTACCAACATTGAAAGCCAGCGTTTAAAAAACAATACGCCAGGCACATCAGGCAATATCAGTTTCACACTTGACGGGGAAATCGGTGATAGCGATGAATTTACCCTTGGCTCAGCCATCACTTTTATTCGGTCTTACGCCCGAGATGAATGGATTGTTTTGCTTGACCGTGAATACTCAGAAGTCGATGACGAAGTAAATACAGATGAAAGTCTGCTGCATATTCGTCACTTAACCAAACATGATGAGCACTGGGGCCATGAAGTGTTTACGCAATACGAAGAGGATTTATTTTCAGACTTAGCGAAGCGCATTATCTTCGGGGCAGGTGTTCGCTACACATTAAACGCCAATACCGAACTCAAAACGGCTAACCATTTTGGTCTTGGGGCGTTTTACGAAGACGAGGAATACGCATCAAACATAGTGGAAGATGACGAGCAGAATGTCCGCTTGAACCTGTACTGGTCTTACCGAAACAAGCTCGCCGATAACATGACCTATACCAGTACCCTATATTTTCAACCGGATGTAGAAGACTTTGCTGATGATAAAGGGCTTTGGCAAAACGCCGTGACGATTTCGGTAACATCGACCATCAGTCTAAGCGTTATTTGGAATGCCACTTACGACACAAAAGCCCCTGATGGCGACGAAGATACCGAGTTAAATTATAAAAGTATCATCATTTATAACTTTTAAGAAAAGCGCCTAACGCAAGCACGTTAGGCAATAAAAGCGTTAAGCGTTGACCTTAAGTAAGCGCTCAACGGTTTCTTTCAACTGGGCTTCATCAGCAGGTTTAATCAAATAATCACTGGCACCTTGACGCTTGCCCCACATGATATCGGTTTCTTGATCTTTAGATGTGACAATGACAACCGGAATATGTTTGGTCGCGGCGTCTTTGCTGATCTTACGTGTCGCCTGAAATCCATTCATGTTAGGCATAACAACGTCCATGAGTATGAGATCAGGTTGTAGCTCGATGGCCTTCTCTACACCTTGCGCGCCATCTTCTGCACTGTGCACAGTATGGCCTAGCTTCTCAAGGATGCGTTTGTGTCCTTCCATCATGGTAGCGGAATCATCCACAATTAAAATCGTCGCCATGTAGCCTCTGTTTATTGTCGTCAGTTGTAGTGAGGTCCTGAGCCTGAGCTCCTATATAGCAATACAGTTTAGCCCTCACCTGCCTGTGCAGTCTACTTACTTTGTCATCACTCCAATGTTAAGACCGTCTCAGTTTAAGTCATTAACTCAAGCGTTGCTTGTGCCCATTGCTGTGCAATGGCTTCTGGCCGGTAATGTTCAAGCACGTCAATATTAAATCGTGGACGCAGCGCTTGGCCTTGGCATTCAACCATAATCGCTTCCATGGTCGCGCCAGCCTGACAAAAGGTGTCATAGCTGCTATCGCCCAAAGCAACAACCGCAAAGCGCTTAGCTGGGATCAATGGCAACAAATTTTGTAGCTGGGTATACAAAGGCAAAATAGAAGCAGGTAAATCCCCTTTTCCTGTGCTTGATGTAACAATCACTAATATATCGGTCTGCTCATCTGTCACATGCTCGATCGTCGGATTCAAATAGAGCTGAACATGATGCTGGGATTCAAACACCTGAGCAATGACATTTGCCGCTGTCAGCGCCTTACCGGTCACGGTGCCTACTAGCACATTAATATTGGCCATACTGCCTTCTGAACATACAAATAAAAAACGGAGAGTATCAGTAACCCGCCACAAATCGAAATACACGGCTAAAAATGCGAGCATTAAACGTTAAGTGCAATACAACTTATCCACATACACCCAAAATGCTAAACCTAAACTCAAAATAGCCACCAGCGAAACGAGCATAATAAGCCCATACTTAGACCAAAATGACGGCTTGGGTTCTGCCGCTTGCAACAGATCTCGCTGGGCCTCTAATAACAGCTGAGTATCCTTACCGGCATGCTCCATCAAATGCCAAGCAGCTTCTCGCCATAAAGAATGGGCTTTACCTTGGCGCAATATTAAAATGGCTTCTTGAATACGAAATCGAGGCTTGTGCTTAAGGGGGGGTTGTTGAGGAGGCTCGCTCATTGATTAATCGTCCTTGCAAGGTTTGCAGCATACGCTGCAGGTCAAACCGCCAAACCTGCTTTGCTTGCATCATATCAATGGCATCTAACAAGCTACGTTCAAGTAATAGGTTGATGGTGATATCAGTACTTGCTGGTTGTAAGTGATTGTTCTGCATCTTTACGGCTTGTGCAATTAATTGACGAGCCAGCTGCAAAAATGATTCTTGATGATTCACATTACCACTAGGAAGCCATCCATCTGGCAAATTAAACTCTTCTTGCACCAGCACTTCAAACTGCTGATACCACCACTGTAGCGCTATTTTTTCAGATTGCTGATCAATGGATGCCTCTGCTGCTGCAAATGCGGCATCGATAGACTGTGCCATTTCATACTGTGTTTTACCTTCAATATGCAGGTACTTTGGTTGGCTATCATCTTGGGGGTTTGCCATTTTTTTCCCCTATACTGTTAATTCACCTACTTAGTTTTAAGCAGAGATCGTTAAAGTTGTCGAGTTTTGGGTCGATATAAACTCGAAGGACGCGGCACAATTGAAGCTTCAGTTCGCTTTTTCAGGCATAAGGAATGATGTAAACAGCCTATGAGTGATGCTAACTTACCCAGCCCTAGTGGCAGCCCCAAAAAACCAAAAGCCGGTCCGGTTGATATTGAAACCTGGGCGAATGTTTTGTTGCAGAAACTATTCCCTGTTTGGTACTGCGTACGCTACGTCTCCGAAATGCCCATGGAGATGATTGGTGACATTAATCCTAAAAGCTTTCTAAGCCATCGCTGGCTCTCTGTGTCTGCGGTGAATACTGCCGCCGCTAAATCACTTGATGAAGCCGGTGAACAATGGAAAGACTGCGCTCAACTATTAAGAAAAATTTATAAAACAAAACGTTATAAGCGTTACCTTTCCATGCGCAATGTCACTGCCGTTGAATCAAGTGTGGTCGACAATGATTACCAAAACATCGTTGAATACGCTGAAGGCGAATGCAAAGACATCCCTAAGCACCATGCCGAACACTTTGATCAACTCAGCCATGATGTCTTTGGCGACAAAAGTAAACACTACCCTTTTGGCTACCGTGAGTGGGATGGTCGTTACTACTTTTGTAACGAAGACGAACCTAAAAATTTCGCCTCAATGCTTATGCATTGCCGTGATAAAGGCCGTGATTTGACCGTCAAAGCGGATATTGAAATACAACATGTGGACATGCGCACCGTCGAAATCATGCGCAGTCGCTATTGGATTTTATTAATGAAGCGAGAGTCAGCCTACCAAATCGCTTACTTGGTCCGCGCCTCTAAAATCCCTTGTCAATTGGCTGAATTTGAATGGCGGCGCAGTGACTTGGTTTTCTTAGTCCTCAAAAAAACCGACTATCGCACCGCGCAAATTGTCGAAGCTCTATTTCACCGCCATTTCCCTCGCGGTGTCATTGAATGGGGGCGATACCTTTGTACCCATACTGTTCCCTTCCGAAACCGTTAAACAGCTCTCGTTAACGGGCAATATTCTTACTCGGTATTTGCCCTTATGGTTAAGCCCAGTACAATAGCCCCACATTTTATCTAAGTAAGTATTTGTCATGGATAACAACGCCATCGAAGCGGCGGTAATGCGTCGCTTTCTAAAACACCTTGATACCCGTAAAGATGTTCAAAATATCCAATTAATGACCCTTGCGGGCTTTTGCCGTAATTGCCTAGGCAAGTGGTATAAAAGCGCGGCAGAAGAAGCCGGTGCTTCTATTACCGATGGCGCTGAGCGCGAATGGGCCTACGGCATGCCACACGCACAGTGGAAAACAGACTATCAACTTGATAGCAGCGAACATGAAATGGCGCTCTTTAATCAACAACAAGCGCTGCAAAAAGACATGACGGCCTTTCGTGCGCGTTTAAACAGCGGTGAAAACCTGTTTAGCGAAACACTCGCGTTAGTCGAAAAGTGGTACAACCTAAACCCAACAGCATTTACCAATGGTTTAGATGAGCACGCCGCTAAAAACGAACAAGGTAAAAACGAAGGCAGCTTAAAAGTATTCGCCCTAGGTCGTTTAAACGGCTTTACACCTGAGCAAGCCCTGCAAAGCTTTGGTGAACATTACCGTGATGTACAGGCCACACCAGATGGCAGCGACCATCAAAATATTCGCCAATTCATGCGTCACGGCTGGGCTGGTATTCAATTTGAACAAGCGCCTCTTAGCCTAAAAGCCGTTGAGGCATAAGCCACAAAGCAGTAGAGTAACAGGCCAGTGAGTTCACTGGCTTATTTCACGCACAAGGAACACAGTCATGGACGCGGCCCGTAATACAACACCGGTTTTACAACTTAAAGCCAGCCTGCACCCGTTTACTTTGTTGCAGCTTGAGAGCTTAGATATTTCGGCCATTCATTTCGATTTACAACAACGTTTGGCCAAAGCCCCTCAGTTACTGAAAAACGCGCCTGTGGTGATCGAATTACCAAGCCAGCCTATCTCCCTTGAATGGAGCGAAAGCTTAATCGACACGCTAAAGGCACTTGGCTTTATTCCTGTAGGGTTGCGTTGCGATCAAGATCAGCACTTGGTTGCCGAGCACCTTAACTTACCGTTATTTAACGACAGCCCTAAAACACAAAAGGCTGCCACTGCTAAGCCCCAAGCGGCAAAATTTGTAAAACAAGCGGTTCGCAGTGGGCAACAAGTTATCAACCCCAACGGCGATCTCATTGTATTTGGCAATGTTGGTCAGGGGGCTGAAGTGCTCGCGTCGGGTAATATTCATGTTTACGGCACTCTTTATGGCCGTGCATTGGCGGGGATTAACGGCAACACAAATGCCAGCATCACCTGCCTAAAGCTCGAAAGTGAACTATTGGCCATCGCTGGGCAATATCAAGTGAGCGATGATTTAACCAGTGAGAATTGGAAAAAAAATTGCCATATACATCTTAAAGACGAACGCTTGATTATAGAAAGCGTTTAATAAATACTCACCAGACAATAATTAATAAAAGCAGGTTTTTTCACTGCTTAAGCGAGTGCAAGCACATGTCTAAAATCATCGTAGTAACTTCTGGCAAAGGTGGTGTGGGTAAAACCACCACAAGCGCAGCAATCAGCACCGGGCTTGCTTTGAACGGCTACAAAACGGTGGTCATTGATTTTGATGTAGGCCTGCGTAACTTAGATCTCATAATGGGATGTGAACGTCGTGTGGTATATGACTTTGTGAATGTCATTAATGGCGAGTCAAACCTGAAACAAACACTCATCAAAGACAAGCGCACCGAAAATCTATACGTATTGCCCGCTTCTCAAACCCGTGACAAAGACGCCCTCAACCGTGATGGCGTTGAGCGTGTACTTAACGAATTAAGCCAAGATTTTGATTACATTATTTGTGATAGCCCAGCCGGTATCGAACAAGGCGCACAAATGGCGTTGTACTTCGCTGATGAAGCCATCATCGTTACCAACCCAGAAGTAAGCTCTGTGCGCGACAGTGATCGCATCATTGGCATTTTGCAAAGTAAGAGCCGTAAAGCAGAAAACGGCGAACAGGTGAAAGAGCACTTACTATTAACCCGCTATAACCCTAAGCGTGTTGATGAAGGTGAAATGCTGAGCGTTACCGACGTTGAAGAAATTCTTGCGGTGGACTTACTGGGTGTGATTCCTGAATCACAGGACGTATTGAAAGCATCAAACCAAGGTACACCCGTCATTTTAGAAAATACCAGTGATGCTGGCCAGGCCTATAACGACGCAGTGAAACGTTTAATTGGCCAAGACATCCCTCACCGATTCCTAGAAGCCCAGAAGAAAGGTTTCTTAGCACGCGTGTTTGGAGGCTAACATGGGACTACTTGGATTATTTAAAAACGAGGCACCAAAAAGTGCATCGGTTGCAAAAGAACGCTTACAAATTTTGGTCACGCACGAACGCAATCAACGTAACGGGCCAGACTACCTGCCAGCGTTGCAGCGTGAAATTATGGCCGTGGTATCAAAATACGTAAATGTAGGTGATGACGATATCAATGTGCAAATTGATAATAATGATCAGTTATCTATTTTAGAAGTGAATATTACACTGCCTAATTGATTGCTTATTTTATCTCACAAAAAAGGCCCGCTATTAAGCAGGCCTTTTGTTTTTTAGTCACTCTTAACAACATATCATTAAGAAAAACTTGCTGGGTCAATCCACTTACCAAGAGAGCGACGATCCACGATCAAACCATCAGCATGATCAACAAAGCGAAATACAACCATATCCCCAATGACCACACCTAAATCGGTGCTATCACTTTCATAACGATACTCTTTGCCATCAATGGTTAATTTATGGCGAAAATATTCAGGCTTACCGACCCACTCAATGAAGGGACCTTCGCTGGTGATGGCTTGAAACTCACCTTTACCTTGTTGCTTTTGAACCTTGTTGCGACGAAATCCACCTCGAGCCATGTACTCCCCCTAATACTCATGATCTTTATTGGCAGTTACGACTGCCCTATGGGCGACGCATTCTACCTACTTGAACCTTGTGTTAATAGTCTAGACTGAAAATGAACGGTTCTTAGAGAAACATCATGGACGCAAAACATATATTGTTAAAAACACCTTTGCTCGTCGAACCCATACTGGAAGCCTTAAACCAAGGCGCGGACTTTGCCCAGCTCGCCCGTGAACACAGCGCTTGCCCGAGCAGTGAAAAAGGCGGTGATTGGGGGCAACTTGATCAAACCGTGTTACCGCCCAACATCATTGAGGCACTAAGTGAAGCGGTCATCGGTGATGTCATCGGCCCAATGACAAGTCGTCATGGTTTGCACCTTATAAAACTCGAAAGCCTTTAAACCAAATATTCAAAGCAAAAAAAAGCGAGGCCTAAATGCCTCGCTTTTTTCTGATCGTTTATTAGACGTTTATTTATCTAAACCATCTAAATAACGTTCAGCGTCCAATGCGGCCATACAACCTGTACCTGCTGATGTAATTGCTTGGCGGTAAATATGGTCCATCACATCGCCTGCGGCATACACACCTTCTTTACTGGTTAAGGTTGCATTGCCTTCAAGACCACTTTGCACCTTGATGTAACCGCCGTTCATATCCAATTGACCTTGGAAAATCTCGGTGTTTGGCGTATGACCAATGGCCACAAATACGCCGTCTAGTTGCAGTTCTTTCAAGTCGCCGGTTTGACTGTTTTTCACACGCACGCCTGTTACGCCCATGTCATCGCCCAGCACTTCATCTAGCTCATTGAACCAGTGAATTTCAATGTTACCGTTGGCGGCTTTTTCCATTAGCTTGTCGGCTAGGATTTTCTCGCTGCGGAAACTATCGCGACGGTGAATCACATGAACCTTGCTGGCAATATTAGACAGGTATAACGCTTCTTCAACGGCTGTGTTACCACCACCAATCACGCACACTTCTTTGCCGCGATAGAAAAAACCATCACACGTTGCACAAGCCGAAACGCCTTTGCCTTTAAAGGCTTCTTCGCTTTCTAGCCCTAAATATTGTGCAGAAGCACCCGTACAAATGATCAATGCATCACAGGTATATGTGCCTTGGTCACCCGTTAATGTGTATGGCTTTTTACTCAAATCAACATTGTTGATGTGATCAAATAAGATCTCTGTGTTAAAGCGCTCGGCATGTTCCTTCATACGCTCCATAAGCGCAGGACCTTGCAAACCTTCAACATCACCAGGCCAGTTATCCACTTCTGTGGTGGTGGTCAATTGACCACCCATTTGCATCCCAGTAATAACTACAGGATTAAGATTCGCACGGGCTGCGTATACCGCTGCGGTATAACCAGCAGGGCCAGAACCGAGGATCAAAAGTTTAATGTGACGAGTAGACATGATGACTCCTTAATCAAAACAATTTGGTAATAAGGTCGTTATTCCAAATTGCTTTACGACAATTTCAATGAGCTTAGCAGAACAACGGCGGCACTATAGCAAAAAAACCGGTAAAGCTTGAGCGTTTATCACTATATGGGCTGTTCCATAAAAAGCATCATTGAATCTGACTATGACCCTATTAGCTTTTTCTAATACCGCTGTAGCACAAACGTGCCCGATAAAATCCATGGCCGCCCAAGAAATGAGAACGCGTTATAGAGCAATCACTTACAAAAGCCAAATTCTATCAAGCGTTAACCTGTCAATTACCCGAGCTTGCGGGCACCTCAGACCCCAACCAAAATAAAACACAGCTTTATTCTTTTTAGTTTTTGGCGCGTTAATCCTCAGGAATCACCATGACAGAGCACAATCAAAAGAGTCGCCTTGGATCATTACTTATAAACAAGGGCCTAATCACTCAAGAACAGCTCGATTGCGCACTTAAATCTCAGCTCACCAATGGCTTACGCCTAGGTGAAGCGCTTATTCAACAAGGCATGCTCACTCAGCGCCAACTGAACAAGGCATTAAAGAAACAAAATCGTCACCGCTTATGGGCGACCGTGATCGCAATGCTACTGGGGCCCATGTCATTTGGGGCTTTTGCTAGCCAGTCGGCCTCTTCAGAAAGCGACACCGCCAGCAGCTCACAAATGAGCCAATATCAGGGATTAAAAGCACTCGATGATGCCGAACTTGCCAGTATTGACGGCCAAGGCTTTCAATCAACACAAGCCGCGCTAGCGGCACTGATCAACCAAGCCAAAGGTGAAGCAACAAACGATACCCATAAACTAGGCGCATTAGACGAACTCGCCACCCTGCTTAACCCGATTGCGAGTCTGCTGGATGCCGATATCAGTATTAAAGGGGTTAAACAAAACGCCAGTAAGCAAACCACAATTCATAGTGATGGCAGTATTGAATTAGCGCTGCCCAGTGAAATCGAAGAGATTGCGTTTCGTAACCTTCGCGTTAAGGGTGATCAATCTGGCAGCTCATTCGGCGATGTGATTGTGAGTAATATCCGTTTTTCTGATCAATCGAGTGTTCGCGTTCGAGTTCATTCATCATAATTTTATAAATAGGCGCTTATTGGCGCGTCTTTTCTAAATCGATTCAACAAATGAAATAGGAACAAAAAAAGCGAAAAAAATCATTGCCAACTCAATCAAATACCCGTTGAATGGAAGTGCAAGTTCATTTCGAACTCTCAGGGGCTGCTCATACAAAAAGGCCCACGCCTAAAGCAGAACGAAGTCGCTTATAGTATATGCATAGCCTGCGCGTTCGCTAAAAGGAGTGCTGAATGCCCAACCGCCGTCGTACCAAAGCTTATGTTATTGATACCAATGTTTTAATTCACGACCCCTCCGCTATATTTAATTTCGAAGAAAACCAAGTGGTCATCCCCATGACCGTATTAGAAGAACTCGACCATCTCAAGTTATCAAAATCCGGTGTTTCAATGGAGTGCCGTCAAGCCATTCGCAACATCGATAAAATATTAGGTGAAGCCAGCCCAGAGGAGATTAGCGACGGCGTCGCGATGCCCGCTGCTGGTGAAAAACACGGTTATTTAAGTGTCTTGATGGATAAACCCGTACAGCAAAGCACGGTTCTACCCAACGACTTAAACGATAACAAAATTATCAACAGCCTTATATTCCTACAGCAACAACGCCCTAAAACGCAAATCGTGCTGGTCACAAAAGACATTAATATGCGCCTCAAAGCGCGCGGTTGTGGCATCGCCGCGGAGGATTACCATAACGATCAATTAGTCAGTGACATTGATTCCTTAACCAAAGGTTTTCACGAATTCAAAAACAGTTTTTGGGATACCATTAATAAAGTTGAAACCGCCCATGAGCCTGGGCGCACCGTGCATAAAATTGCACGTTCCGAATTATCAAAAGACATTTTTATTAATCAATACATTTTAGATGAACAAGGATTTGTGGCACGCATTTGTGACATGGATGATGATGTGGTCACCCTGTGGGACCGATCACGTGACCACTTAATGCAACAGCAAGCTTGGGGACTCACGCCTCGGGATATTTACCAAGCCGTGGCCTTGGATTTGTTGCTTGATCCTGACATACATTTAGTCAACCTCACAGGCTCAGCAGGCTCAGGTAAAACCATTCTGGCACTGGCCGCTGCCATCGACATGACGGTTTCACAAAATCGATATACCCGCATTATCGCAACACGCAGTGTACGTGGCCTTGATGAAGACATTGGTTTTCTACCCGGCACCGAAGCTGAAAAAATGGAGCCATGGTTAGGCGCCATTACCGATAACCTTGAAGCCCTACATATGGAAGATGAAAGCACCAATGGCAGTATCGACTACATTTTGCAAAAAGTGCCACTGCACTTTAAGTCGCTTAATTACATTCGGGGCCGCAGCTTCCAAAAAAGCTTAATCATTATTGATGAAAGCCAAAACTTAACCCCCCATCAAATGAAAACCATCATCACCCGTGCTGGGGCAGGCTCTAAAGTCGTGTGCTTGGGTAACCTTGCCCAGATCGACACACCGTACTTAAATGCCATGAGTTCAGGTCTTACCTACCTTAACGAGCGCTTTAAAGGGTTCTCTTTAGGCGGGGGGATTGAGTTACAGGGCGTACCCCGATCTGCTTTGGCTGAGTACGCCGAAACACACTTATAATCGCCCGTACATTCGCCAACCCTATACAGCTCAACGTATAGGGTTGGCGAAAACCGCCCATTTGACGAAATGCCCTTCTTTACCTAAGTTTTTAGTAGGTACAAATGCCAAGGATAATAAATATGAAGGGAATCTGGCTTTTCTTAGCCCTGTTAAGCTCATCGGCAATGGCAGCTGAAGGCAGTGACACCACCTACGAGCTTACCGTTTCAACCGATAGTACTTGGACCAGTCTCGAAATCCGCGACGATGCAGAATGGGTCAACGCCCCACCGGGGAAGACCATCAGCGTTAACGGTCGCAGTGGCATCAAATCTTACACACTATCGCCTAAAAAGATGCACTTACGCACCATGGGCCGCGGTGAGATAACGCTAAATTTATTCGTAAAATCTAAAAACTCAGTTTTAGGATTAGAACTGTGTAAAGGGAAATCGTCGAGTTATATCTGGATTAAATCAAGCCAAAGCAAGCAGAAAAATGATACGAAGAAAAAAGATTACTGTGAAAAAGCCGCTTTAGTGTTGCAACTACATTAACCAAAACCACTCTCTTACAAACCCATTAAAACCCAGTTAAGCTGGGTTTTATTGTTTATGCGTTTCATTCAGGCATAAAAAAACCAAGATCATATCTTGGCTTTTAGATAATTAGTAATAACCAGCCCTTAGGCCGTTGGTGTAATGTTCTTAACCACTCTTGAGGTAAAGTAAACAACGCCATCTTTTAAGTCCGCTACCTCTATTTGGTTTTGGCCAAAAGGTGAAAGCTTCACAGAGCTAATGGCTAGGCCCTGGGCGCTAATTAAGTTACGGTCCACATCATTGAAGTGCGGGTGCATAAAAGCAAAGCTCTGACGCTCGTTATCGCGCTCAAGGGTGACCACTAATTGGGGGTCTGCTAATTCATTACCACGGTAGTAATTAACATAACTCACTTCAAACGACGAATCGAATTGAAACAGTACCTGTGCACTTTGTTGCTTGCTTAGACTCATATTAATCAACCTAGTAAATGAAACCCTATATTAAATATTTAGTCCGGTTTAACTCGGTTTGCAAAAACAAGCCTCATAAAAACTAACAAATAATTAAAGCTCTAATACTTATAGCTAATTCAGCTAAATTCTTATGACCACCTGCCTTGCTATTCTTAAAATCCTGCATACACCCTTAAAATTGTTTCAACTTCATTAAACACCAAGGCTTATTCACTTAATAGATAAAAAATAGACACAACCCGTCAATTATTGAATATATGGAGAAGTCAGCGAAAAAGGTCCAAATTGCTATGACAAGCGTACAAATACACAGTTAAATAGAAATAGACTATGGTAACCCCAAGATGACCTTCATATTCGGAGTGCAAGATGAGCATTAAAGTTGGCATAAGCGCCTGCCTACTGGGTGAGAAAGTCCGCTATAACGGCGGTCATAAGCGCTCACGATATCTAGAAGATGTGCTGTCTAAATACTTTGATTACACCCCGATTTGCCCTGAAGTGGGTATTGGGATGGGCGTACCGAGAAAAGCGATTCGCCTCATTACAACCTCAGGTAATAATGAATCTGGCATTGAAGCGGTATTAAGCGATGACAATAACGTGCGCTTCACCCAACAACTTAAAGATTATGCCAAACAACAAGCCGAACAACTGAAGGATGCAACCGGTTATATTTTCATGCAAAAGAGTCCAACGTGTGGCTACACCCGTGTAAAGCTTTATCATGAAAACGGTAACCCCTTGGAAGTGTCTCAGGGTATATACGCAGCCGAATTGGACAGACTGTTGCCATTAATACCTAAAGAAGAAGCAGGCCGTTTAAGCGATGCCATGATTCGTGAAAACTTTATTACCCGTGTAATGGCGTTTCATGATTGGCAGCAAAATGTTCAAAGTGCATTATGCCCAAAAGCCCTGTTGGATTTTCATGTCCGTTATAAATACGTATTAATGGCTCACCATATTAAAAGCTATCAATCCCTTGGCCAATCGTTAAGTAATTTGAAATCAAAACCACTAGAAGACATTGCCAATGATTACATTGCTCAATTCATGGAAGCACTCAAACACATTGCCAACCGTAAAAAGAACACCAATGTGCTACAGCATCTACAGGGCTACCTGAAAAATGATTTAGATAAAGATGAAAAACAAGAAATGCTTGCCTTAGTGAACCAATACCGAACCGGTTTAGTGCCAATCGTAGTACCGTTAACACTGCTTAATCATCATATAAACAAGCACACTGACAACGATAATTATTTGCGCAAACAAAAATACTTAAACCCTCACCCTTATGAGCTCGGTTTACGCAACGCCATTTAGTTTGTTGTTTATCACTTATAAACCAGTAAGGCATTCTTTCCTTACTGGTTTTTTGCTACAGTCTGCGCAAAATAATAAAACATAGCAGGATCGCTATATGAATCGCTCTATTTTATTTACGATACTATCGTTAAGTACCATCAGTCTTACAAGTCACGCACAAAGCCAAGACGAAGATGTGGCTGAGCTTTCAACTGTCAACATCAGTGGCAGTGAAATGAAAGGGCCACAAATTACTACCGAAAAACTATTAAAAATTCCAGGTGCCGGTAACGACCCACTAAAAGCAATAGAGGCACTACCGGGTGTTGTGCTTGGCGGATTTGGACCATTCAGCATTCCGGCTGTGCGCGGCTCTAGTCCTAACGACAATATTTACATCACAGATTTTCTACCTGTTGGCTATGTTTTTCATAACGATGGCGGCAGTACCTACAACGATAATATTATAGAAGATTTCAGTTTAAAGGCTGGGGCATGGGGCCCTGAGTACAGCAACGCGATTGGCGCAGTATTAGCAACAAAACTGCGCGACCCCTATCAAGAGCCCATTCGCACCACGCTTGATTTAAGTTTCTTGCGCGTAGGTGGTTTAATTGAAGGCGCCGTTGACGATAACAGTGCGTTCTATTTATCCTACCGTCGCAGCTTACTCGAATTTTATGTGGAAAATTTTGTCGATGAAGACGAACTGACTTTCACTGAAGTACCACGTAACAGCGACTATCAATTTAAATATCAATGGCGTTTAAGCTCTGTTTCAAATTTACGGTTAATTGCAACAGGTGCAAAAGACAGCGTAGGTATCGACTTTGGTCCTGAATCTGATGACCTTGAACGAGAACCCGGTCTTGCTGGCGGCCTCGATGCTGACACCTATTACCATAACCAAGGCATTATATTTGATACGGTACTGGATGGCGGTACATCCACAATACTGGCATTGGGTCGTAAAGAAGAAGACGTTAGTTTTTCTGTGGGGAGTTTGTTTGATTTAGATGCGATTAATTACGAAAACCGTTTGAAAAATTATTATTTCACTCCGCTCAATAACGGCGACACCTTTCGTTACGGCTTTGACTTAAGTAATACAGAAATAGAGTACACCGCGAGTGGCTTGTACACACCTTGTAATGAAGAAGTGGGCGACGAATGTCCTCCTGCTTCACTTGGCGAGCAATTTAATAGTGAAGACACGCTCACGATTAACGCTCTGTATACGTTTATTGCCTATGATTGGCTAGCAACGCGCAACTTAGAAATAACACTGGGTTTGGGCAATAGCTACAATGATTTTAACGAAGAGCAATTACTACAGCCTCGCCTTGCAACGCGCTACTCATTAAACGACGACTGGACGCTAACAGCGGCTGTTGGTCGCCATAGCCAATTTATTCGCGAATTTCGCTTCATTGCAGAAGAACTGGGTAACCCAGATTTAAAGCAACCCATAGCCAATCATTATGTGTTTGGATTTGAGCATCAAATTGATGACTCCATCAGCACAAAGCTAGAAGTGTATTACAAAGACATTGATAACCTAGTTGCAGCCAACCCTGCTTTCTCCACTGCCCCTAATAACAATGCCGTTCCCTACCTTAACAATGCAAACGGTGAAGCGTATGGCATGGAGTTATTAATTAACAAAAATTTAACGGATAAATGGTATGGCTGGTTCAGCGTGGCGTACAGCAAAACCAAACGTGAAAATGAAGATACACAACAAGAAATCGATTATGAGCTAGACCGCCCATGGGTTGTCAACTTAGTCGCCTCTTATCAAAAAAATGAAAAAACATCTTACGGGTTTAAATGGCGCTACCAAAGTGGCAGCTTGATCACTCCGATTACAGGCGCAGACCCTTATAATGAAGATGGCACACCAGCAACAGGGGTTCCTGCTGAAGATGTTTATATTTATGACCCTATTGAGGGTAAACCAAACTCGCAGCGCCTATCTGATTATCACCGCTTAGATTTCCGAATTGATCATGACTTATCAACACGCAGCACATTATATTTTGAGGTCATCAACCTATATAACCGAGCTAATGTCAGCGACATCAGTTACAACAAAGACTACACAGAAGCTGAGGATGTCACCTCTTTGCCCATTATATTTTCATTCGGCACGAAGTTAGTATTTTAAATGTAGATTTCGATGTCGGATGTCGGATGTCGGATGTCGGATGTCGGATGTATTTTGTAGGGTGGGCACTGCCCACCGTCAATTGGTTTTGTCGGGCCGTGCCCGACCTACCTCTCATATCAAACTCAACTACTGATATTTTTTAACGGCTCACCCAAGCTTGCATGCGTTTATCCATACTTAAACGTAACATCCGCAAACCTTCATTCATCACATTATAATGTGCATCAATAATTTGCGTACTTAACGTAAAGATTTCATCTGCGCTGGTGATAATATCGCGACCGCTTAACAAATCATGCATAACAATCCCTGTTAACCGTTCAAGCTTCGGCTCACACAATAATGCATCAATGAGCGACGAGGTAATTTCTAATGCTTCTTGGCTTAAATGCTGTGCCTGCTGCTTAACCTTTATTTGCTGTTTTTGTAACTGCCCCATTAAAAATCGCAACCGCATTTCACAGGCGTCATCCATTATTCCCACCACAGCGGTGGATGTGCCCAATGCACGAATTTGCCCCAACAATTCAATAAAGCAGGGCACATCGTTCAACACATAATGACTTAATGCTTGGTGCTGACTCCCTGTTTCGATAAGATCTTCAACTTTATTACCCAAAATTGAAATATAAGTTAAAAGCTGTTTCACCAAATGACTGTGCAGCTCAAAGTTTTCGATGATTTCATCTTGTCGCCACTGCAAATGAACCGTCTGCCAAGCATTACGAATATCATCCCATTGGCGAGCATCTATTACATCGATACACTCTTGTTGCTGACGTTCTAATTCTTTAAAGCGAGCATTCACTTCACGCGCTAACACTCGGGTTTTACTTTCAAAAAATGGATTACCAGCAAGAGCTGCATTCGTTGCCGCACGATGTTGCTGAACAACTCGCACTTGTTCAAATAACGATTTCACTAAATCTAACGCCTTAATGCGCAACTGCTGATTTTGGTGCAATGCGGCCAGGTTACTCATATCTGCTTCGGCGCTGTACATAGGCTGATTCACTTTTGTGCCACTCTAAAAAAACGATATTTGTATTTAGCAATCCTCGTACCAATTCTATAAACCAATAAAATCAGTATGTTAGAGATAGTTCATTCACTCTAAATAAAATGACCGCACTGCAGTTGTGCACAAGGGCATCAAAAGACAGCACAAAATTAATGCGTATTTCGTCTAATCTTTTACCTGCACCAAAAGAAAGCAGCACACCTCACTCGAGAAACCTCACTCGAGAAACCTCGCTCTCATAACATAATGAACCAGTATTGAATGATGATTCAGAGCCTCATGAAATAAAGTTATTCATTTCATTGTGGGAGGGCGCTCGCGCGCGACAAACTTATATATTGATATCGCGCGCAAGCGCCCTCCCACAT
>JAWUXY010000025.1:0-17196 GCA_034111105.1 Bermanella sp.
CCAGAGTGTTTCTTGCACTTTGTAGTGAGTCAAATACACTATCTAACCCCTCAATATGATCGACATCTAACTTCGAAAGTACCTTCTTGCGTTTCGAGTGATATGAATCTTTTTCTTTAAACTTTTCTCGAAACAATCCAAATCCAGCCATATTTATCAAAGCTTCTGCTAAAAAAGCATGTGAGATCAAACATGCCTTTATGTCTAACGTAAGACCAGTGGTATCAGCTGAGAGCTGTTTTTTTTCAATACCGTCAAGCTGATACTGAGCTAAGCTAGCCAAATCTGAATGAGGGTTATATTTAACTTGAAACTTCAAGATGCCTCCTGTTGGCTAACATTTTAATAGTGCGCATGCTCATTTTTGCATTTTTAACCACACTATCAAAAGCGCTATAAATGATTGATTAATAAATACTTATATTAAATAAAGGCTGATTTTATCCAATAAAAATGAGCACGCCGTTTTTATCCTAAATCATAGGGTCTCATGATTTAGGATTCGAATTTGATAAGCTATTGAATCTAAAGCATTTTGGGATTATTGAATAGACAAAAACGAGCACTTTTTTCTATTTTTTCGAGCCACAGTACTTAAATTTACCGTAAAATTTAACATCAACTGCGGGTGCATATACGAGTTTTACTGCGGAATATTTTACCGAAAAAACACGAACCGATAGCATAATGCGCCATTGATACACGGCAACCACCAAAATCTATTTGAATATATAAGATGCCTGCTCTGGATAGTTAAGCGCACCTTTTGACAAGCTCAGGATGAATGGCGTTACGGGCTCACTTCGTTCGGGTTCTATGCTCCCTCGCAAACAACGTGCTGGCTTTTTTGACTGCACAATCCACCCATTTTTTATTGCCAAGCTTTAAATCATCCATGCGGCTCTTAGCTCCCTGCCTTCAAGTTCGCTGGCGTCTATGAATGCACTTATGTGTGGGGTTTAAGTTGTTCTAAGGCCCCTTCTATCATTAGGTTAATAATAAGGTAGTCTTCGTGGGTGAGTTTGCCGTGTGCTTTTAATGTCAGAAAGACGTCAAAATTGATGCGTTTAACTCAAGCGGTTAAACCATGGTTTTCGAATGACATAATTACTCTCCTTAATAGGCCATTAAAAAGTGTAACTGGGTTGTGAGGATTTTTGATGACACAAAAAATAAGCCCTCTTACGAGGGCTTATTAATCACAGTTTGTTTACCAACCTGCTTTTTCTTTTAGTGCTTCGCCAATGTCGGCGAGACTGCGCACGGTTTTAACACCGGCCGCTTCTAACGCTTCGAACTTCTCGGCCGCTGTGCCTTTGCCGCCCGCGATAATCGCGCCGGCATGACCCATACGTTTGCCCGCAGGTGCCGTCACACCAGCAATGTAAGAAACCACTGGCTTAGTAACATTGGCTTTGATGAACTCGGCCGCTTCTTCTTCAGCAGTACCACCAATTTCACCGATCATGACGATGGCTTCGGTTTTTGGGTCATCTTGAAAACGTTGCAATATATCGACAAAACTTGAACCCGGAATTGGGTCGCCGCCGATACCTACGCAAGTAGACTGGCCAAAACCGTAATCGGTGGTTTGTTTGACCGCTTCATAGGTTAATGTACCTGAGCGCGATACGATGCCTACTTTACCTGGTTTATGAATGTGACCAGGCATGATGCCGATTTTACATTCACCTGGTGTAATAATACCTGGGCAATTTGGCCCAACCAGCGTTACACCCAGTTCGTCACAACGCATCTTGCACACCATCATATCAAGCGTTGGGATGCCTTCTGTGATGCAAACAATTAGCTTAATGCCGCCATTGGCCGCTTCTAAAATGGAGTCTTTACAAAACGGCGCAGGTACATAAATAACAGATGCTTCAGCGCCTGTTACTTCTACCGCTTCTTTTACCGTATTAAAAACAGGCAACCCTAAATGTGTGGTACCACCTTTGCCTGGTGTGACGCCGCCAACCATTTTTGTACCGTACTCAATGGCTTGCTCAGAATGGAACGAGCCCTGTGAGCCCGTAAAACCTTGGCAAATAACTTTGGTATTTTTATCGATTAAAATGCTCATATTATTTGCCTCCTGCTGCTTTAACTACTTGCTGAGCGGCATCCGTTAAACTGGTCGCTGCAATGATATCTAAACCACTTTCAACCAATTTTTGAGAACCAAGCTCTGCATTATTGCCTTCTAAACGAACGACGACAGGCACTTTAACACCGACTTCTTTTACTGCGCCTATAATACCTTCAGCAATCATGTCACAACGCACAATGCCGCCAAAGATATTCACTAATACAGCCTGCACTTTGTCGTCTGAAAGAATAATCTTAAACGCCTCAGCTACACGCTCTTTGGTTGCACCGCCGCCAACGTCCAAAAAGTTAGCTGGGTCGCCGCCATTTAATTTAATAATATCCATGGTGCCCATGGCTAAGCCTGCGCCATTAACCATGCAGCCAATGTTGCCATCTAACGCAACATAGTTAAGTTCCCACTTTGCCGCTTCTGATTCACGCGCGTCATCTTGTGATGGGTCATGCATGGCTTGTAAATCTTTGTGTGCGTATAACGCATTGCCATCGATATTGATTTTGGCATCAAGGCAATGAAGATCACCCGCTTTGGTGACTACCAATGGGTTAATTTCTAACAGCGCTAAATCTTTTTCAAAAAACAACTTTGATAAACCTAAAAAGATTTGGGTGAACTGTTTGATTTGATGATCTTTTAAACCCAGTTTAAAAGCCAATTCGCGAGCCTGATAAGGCTGAGCCCCCGTTAATGGGTCAATTTCAGCTTTAAGAATTTTTTCAGGGGTTTCATGGGCGACTTTTTCAATTTCAACACCACCTTCGGTGGATGCCATGAAAACCACTCGTTGAGATGCACGATCAACAACGGCACCAAGGTACAACTCTTGGTCAATATCCGTGCATTCTTCGATAAGGATTTGATGAACAGGCTGACCACCTGCATCGGTTTGATATGAGACAAGATTTTTGCCTAACCAATTTTCGGCAAAGGCTTTAATCTCATCTTTGGTTGTGACTACTTTGACTCCACCTGCTTTACCACGACCCCCTGCATGAACCTGCGCTTTAACTACCCACGCATTGCCGGGAACACTATCCGCTGCTTTCACAGCTTCCTCAGGCGAAGTGGCTACAACCCCTTGTGAGACAGGTAAACCATAAGCGGCAAAAAGCTGCTTAGCCTGATATTCATGTAAATTCATGATGACCTCGTCGTGCTTTCTTTGATAAAAAAATCACGCACTAAAACAACTTAGTACGCCTTATAGATTTTTGTTATAACAAAAACTCAGAACAAAAGACACTTAGGAGGTGAAAACCAAGGTATTTAAACGTAAAACTGGCTAGCTTTCACACTAACCAGTTTATTTTTCAGGCTATTTAGACTTACGGTTCTGCTTGTGAATAGCATGATTATTAACGCTTAAGGCTGCTTCGTGAACGGCTTCAGATAAGGTTGGATGTGAGAATACCATCATACCTAAATCTTCTGCACTCGAGCCAAACTCCATGGCAATCACCACTTGCTGCACCAAATCACCAGCACTAGGACCAATCACACTGGCACCAAGAATCGTATCTGTTTCAGCATCTGCAATAATTTTTACAAACCCAGCCGTATCGTTGGCTGCCATTGCACGACCAACCGCCGCAAATGGGAACATACCAACATTATATTTATCGCCCGCTGTTTTTAATTCATCTTCGCTCTTACCAACCCAAGCGATTTCAGGATGAGTATATATTACTGAAGGAATACAATCGTAGTTAACTTGCGCCTTATGTCCCGCAATACGCTCAGCAACCATTACACCTTCTTCAGAAGACTTATGCGCAAGCATTGGGCCACGAACCACGTCACCAATTGCATAAACACCCGGTGCATCCGTGACGCAACGGCTGTTTACAAAAATGAAACCGCGCTCATCAAGATTAACACCACTATCACCTGACAATAAATTTTCGGTATACGGACGTCGACCAACCGCCACAATTAACTTATCAAACGTAATTGTTTTGTCGCCTTCGCTATCGGTATAAGAAACAATTACTTCTTGCTTCTTACCTTTGCCTTTCACTTCCGTACCCGTCAAGCGTGCACCCAGCATAATGTTCATGCCTTGCTTCTTGAACTGTTTCGCGGCTTCTTTACCCACTTGCGAATCAACCAAGTGTAAAAATTTATCTTGAGCTTCTAAAACAGTTACCTCTGAACCTAAACGATTCCAAACACTACCAAGCTCTAAGCCAATTACACCTGCGCCAATTACACCCAAACGCTTAGGGACTTCAGTAAACTCTAGCGCGCCTGATGAATCAACAATAGCCCCTTCCGTTAGAGGCGCTGGCGGAATCTCAACAGGCACAGAACCGGTTGCCAGAATAATATTATCCGTTTCAAGTATTTCTGTTTTACCAGCATGATTAGTAAATTCGACTTTTTTACCTGCCAACAATTTACCAAAACCTTCAAGTGGTGTTACGCCATTTGCTTTAAACAAGCCGGCCACACCTTGGGTTAAATTATTAACGATGTTTTCTTTACGAGAAAGCATGGCAGGAATATCCATTTTGATATCTTTAATACTAATACCGTGGATACCGTAATTATCCTTTGCTTCTTCGTATTTGTAAGAGCTGTCTAATAATGCTTTTGACGGAATACAACCAACATTAAGACATGTACCACCAAATACACCTTTGCCATCTGCATTTAGCCACTTATCAATACACGCTGTTTTCAATCCTAGTTGAGCCGCGCGAATTGCAGCAACATAGCCACCTGGGCCACCACCAATTACGATAACATCAAACTTATCCATGACTTTTCCTTTTATGCGCGCTTAGGGGCATAACATAAATTTTATTCAAGCCCAGCTGAACTGGGCCATCTTATTTTTAAATCAGATATCCAACAAAATACGCGCTGGATCTTCTAGTAATTCTTTAACCGTTACTAAAAATTGAACCGCTTCTTTGCCGTCAATCATTCTGTGGTCATAAGATAGAGCTAGGTACATCATGGGACGAATTTCAACTTGGCCATTAATCGCCATCGGACGATCTTGAATCTTATGCATACCCAAGATAGCAGTTTGTGGTGGGTTTAATATAGGTGTCGACATAAGTGACCCAAAAGTTCCACCATTAGTAATGGTGAACGTACCGCCTTGCATTTCTTCTATGCCTAATTTGCCATCACGCGCTTTACCTGCGTACTCAACAATACCACGCTCAATATCAGCAAGACCCATTGCGTCGACATCACGTAAAACCGGTACGACTAAACCTTTTTCCGTAGAGACAGCAACACCAATATCTTGGTAGCCATGATAAACAATATCGGTACCATCAATGGATGCGTTTACAGATGGGAAACGTTTTAGCGCTTCTGTTGCTGCTTTCACAAAAAATGACATAAAACCTAAACGTGCACCGTCATGTTTTTTCTCAAACATGTCTTTATATTGCTTGCGCAATTCCATTACGGCTTTCATGTCAACTTCGTTGTACGTAGTTAGCATGGCTGCATTTTGCTGTGCAGCGACTAAACGCTTAGCAATGGTTGCACGTAACCGTGTCATTGGCACACGTTTTTCAGCTCGCTCACCAGGATTAAAACTTGGTATTGGCGCTGGTGCGGCTTTCGTCGGTGCTGCAGAAGCTGGTGCACTCGCACTTGGTGCTGCGGCCTGAGCAGGCACGGCTTCTGGTGTTTTAAGATGACTGAGTACGTCTTCTTTGGTAATACGCCCGTCTTTACCTGTCGCTTTAACGTCAGCTAATGACACACCTTTTTCTTCGGCAAGCTTACGTGCGGCAGGGTTTACTTTTAAATCTTCACTATCAGATGAGTCATCTGATGCAGGCTTAGCCGCTGGCGCCGCTTCAGCTGGTGCATCGCTACTGCTGATGTCGCCTGCTTCGAAGATAGCAATTACTTCGGCGCTTAATATGGTTTCACCTTCTGGCTTCATTATTTCTTTAATGACGCCATCCGATTGCGCAACCACTTCCAAGACTACTTTATCGGTTTCAATATCCACCAACAATTCATCACGCTTTACAGGCTCACCAACTTGCTTGTGCCAAGTTGCAATGGTGCCGTCAGCAACTGATTCTGGAAAAACGGGGGCTTTAACTTCAATACTCATGTTCACTATTCCTAATTCGTTGTTCGCTTAAGCCTAAAGGCCCAGTGCATCTTTGATCAATTGCTCTTGTTGCTCTAAATGCAACGCCATATAACCTGCAGCAGGTGAAGCCGAAGCTTCACGACCTGCATAATCTAAATACAAACTTGAACCATGCTGATTAACTACTCGTCGCATGTGATGCTGTGAACTATACCAAGCACCTTGGTTCATTGGTTCTTCTTGACACCAAACTGTTTCTTTTAAATTTGTATAAGGAGAAATCGCAGCAAACAACTCTTCTTCAGGGAAGGGATACAACTGCTCAATGCGAACAATAGCAACATGCTTCATTTCTTCTGTGCGACGACGATCGATCAGATCGTAATAAACTTTACCGCTACACAGTACAAGACGTTTAATATCTTTTGGATTCACATCTTCGACTTCGGGAATAACATTTTGGAAAGAGCCCTGTGCAAGGTCTTCCAAGGTACTAATGGCTTCTTTGTGTCGTAGCAAACTCTTCGGCGACATAATCACTAATGGTTTACGCAATGGACGAATCGCTTGGCGACGTAACAAATGAAATATTTGCGCAGGCGTTGAAGGCACACATACTTGCATATTGTGTTCGGCACATAGTTGTAAGTAACGCTCTAAACGAGCCGAGCTATGCTCTGGACCTTGGCCTTCATAACCGTGGGGCAACAGCATGGTTAAGCCACACAGGCGGCTCCATTTGTGTTCACCACTGGAAATAAACTGATCCATTACCACTTGAGCACCGTTGGCAAAATCGCCGAACTGAGCTTCCCAAATTACTAATAAATTCGGTGTGGTAGTTGAGTAACCGTACTCAAAACCCAGCACCGCTTCTTCAGATAACAAGGAATCATGAATAGTATAAGTTGGCTGGTCTTCACTCATATTTTGCAGTGAACAATAAGACGCGCCATCTTTTTGGTTATGCAACACAGCATGACGGTGAGAGAACGTACCACGACCCACATCTTGGCCCGTTAAGCGAATCGGGTAACCCTCTTCAAGTAACGTAGCGTACGCCATTGTCTCAGCAAAACCCCAGTTAATCGGTAAGGCACCAACAGCCATTTTACGACGATCTTCAAGAATTTTATTTACTTGGCGCTGTACGGCAAACCCGTCAGGTACGTCTTGCATTTTATTTGCTAATTCTTGCAAGCGCTTAAGATCAAATTCGGTGCTAACAGTCAGGTTGTTATCATGACCAAGATACGGCGCCCAATCGACAAACATTTCAGATTTTGGTTCTGTCACCAAGCTTTTTACAACGTGCTTACCGGCTTCTAAGGCATTACGATAATCTTCGTCCATCGCTTTAATGCTTTCGTCATCTACCACACCACCTTGATTTAAAAGCTCGGCGTAAAGTGTGCGCGTGGTTTTAATCGCCTTGATGACTTTATACATCAAAGGCTGCGTGGCAGACGGCTCATCCGCTTCGTTATGACCGCGACGACGGTAACAAACTAAGTCAATCACCACATCTTTATGGAATTCATTACGGTAATCGGCTGCCAGCTGAGTGACAAACAAAACCGCTTCAGGGTCATCGCCATTAACGTGCAAAATAGGCGCTTGAACCATCTTAGCAACATCCGTTGCATATTCAGTTGAACGCACATCTTCACGTTTATTTGTTGTAAAACCAACTTGGTTGTTTACAACAATGTGAATGGTTCCGCCTGTCTTGTAGCCGCGAGTCTGTGACATTTGGAATGTTTCCATCACCACGCCCTGACCAGCAAATGCAGAGTCACCATGAATCGCAACCGGCACAACGGTTTCGCCGATCTTATCACCACGTCGATCTTGACGTGCTCGAACGGAGCCTTCAACTACAGGGGATACAATTTCAAGGTGAGACGGGTTAAACGCAAGTGCCAAATGCACTTCACCACCAGGGGTTAGCACATTAGAACTAAACCCTTGGTGATATTTAACATCACCAGAGTGGTCGAACTGCACCTTGCCATCGAATTCATCGAATAAATCAGAAGGCGCTTTACCAAGTGTATTAATCAGTAAGTTTAAACGGCCACGGTGAGCCATACCGATAACGATTTCTTTTGCGCCATAAGTACCGCAACGCTGAATTAATTCATCCATCATGGGAATCAGCGATTCACCGCCTTCTAAACCAAAGCGTTTTACGCCTGGGTATTTAGAGCCTAAATATTTTTCTAAGCCTTCAGCAGCGGTTAAACGCTCAAGTAAATGTATTTTAGCTTCATCACTGTATTCAGGTTTGGCACGTACACTTTCAATACGTTGTTGGAACCAGCGCTTTTCGGCGGTATCAACAATGTGCATAAACTCAGCACCCACTGTTTGGCAGTAGGTTTTTTCAAGTGCTTCTACAATTTCGGATAACGTGGCTTCTTCTTTACCAATGAACAAAGAGCCTGTTTGAAAAATACTGTCCATATCCGCTTCTGATAACTCATGGAAGCGTAAATCTAAATCTGGGACTTGCTCTCGCTCCATAATCCCCAATGGATCAAGCTTGGCATGTTGATGCCCACGGAAACGATATGCATTTATTAGTTGGAAAACACGTAACTGCTTTTGATCATAGCCACTAGACGCCTGGCTTTGCGTTACGGTACCAGCATGGCGCTGGTTTTTAGAGATAAGAACAAACTGCTCACGTATAGGAGAATGCGGAATATCATTAAGACCACCACCTTCTACTCTAGGTAAGGTCGCGAAATAACTACGCCATTGTTCAGAGACCGCATTAGGGTCTGTTAAATATAATTCGTATAGCTCTTCTATGTACGCAACGTTCCCACCAGCAAGCTGAGACGTACTCCATAGCTGCTCCATCGAGCCTTCGTGCATGACTAAACCACCTTTAAATTATGTCTAGGGGCACTACTTTCCAAACCTCGCTGCGTGGATCGACAGATGACCGGGTGTGGTCTGAAGTTTTTCAAGCAATACGGGGGTTACCCGATTCCCTGTTGGTATCTATATTGGTATCTATATAACAGCCTAGCAAATATGATGCTAAAGGGCCTTTTTTTTATATTTTTTTACGTCATGCCTGACGTATTGTGTTTCAAATGCACTCTTACGAATAAATAAAGGGGCATATAGCCCCTTTATTTAATTAGATCTCACGAGACAACAACATGTTGCGAATATGGCCTATTGCACGGGTTGGGTTCAACCCTTTAGGACATACGCTTACGCAGTTCATGATACCGCGGCAACGGAAAACGCTAAATGGATCATCAAGACCCTCTAAACGTTCTTGTGTTGATGTATCTCGGCTGTCCGCTAAGAAACGGTAAGCCTGTAACAAACCAGCAGGACCAATGAATTTATCAGGGTTCCACCAGAATGATGGGCATGCCGTTGAACAACATGCACATAAGATACACTCATAAAGTCCGTCCAACTTCTCACGCTCTGCAGGGCTCTGCAAACGCTCGATCGCTGGCGCAGGTGTATTATTTTGTAAAAAAGGCTTAACCTTTTCAAACTGTTGATAGAACAAACTCATATCAATTACTAGGTCACGGATAACCGGTAAACCAGGCAACGGACGCAATACTAACTTATTACCTTTAGCCGCTTCTGAGATTGGCGTCACACAGGCTAAACCGTTCTTACCACTAATGTTCATACCATCTGAACCACACACGCCTTCACGACATGAACGGCGATAAGCCAAAGTTGAGTCTTGTTCTTTAACAAGTGCTAGAACATCTAGCACCATTAAGTCTTTGCCACCCGGGATTTCGATTTCGTAATCCTGCATATAAGGTGCGGCATCGACCTCTGGGTTGTAACGATATACGCTAACTAACATATTCTCTCTCCCCCACTCTTAGTAT
This sequence comes from Bermanella sp., assembly GCA_034111105.1. GTDB lineage: Bacteria > Pseudomonadota > Gammaproteobacteria > Pseudomonadales > Oceanobacteraceae > Bermanella. The sequence continues at coordinate 10,070 of JAWUXY010000025.1, forward strand.
GTACGAATTTTTGGTGGGAACGCAGGCATTGTTTTCGGCGCAAAGTTCACAGCACGTTTTTTAATGCTTTGATCTTGCGGGAAATACAATGAGTGGCACAACCAATTTACATCGTCACGCTCAGTAAAGTCGTTACGTGCGTGAGCACCACGAGATTCTTTACGTTCTTCAGCTGCAATTGCAGTTGCAAGTGCCACTTCGTACAAGTTATCTAGCTCAAGCGCTTCGATACGAGCTGTGTTGAAAGCAGAAGATTTATCTTCAAGGTAAGTGTTTTTAACACGCTCACCAATTTCTTTCAGCATCGTTAAGCCTTTCTGCATGGCTTCGCCTTCGCGAAATACACCGAAGTAAAGCTGCATACATTTTTGAAGGTCCGCACGTACTTTCGCAACAGGCTCACCAGAGGTACTGTTGTTTAAGCGCTCTAGACGAGCCATTGCACGTGTAATATCTTCTTCACGAGGGTCTAAAGAATCAAACCCTTCACGGAAGCTCTTTTCAATTTGCAAACCAGCCGCACGACCAAATACCACAAGGTCAAGCAGAGAGTTACCACCAAGACGGTTAGCACCGTGTACCGATACACAAGCCGCTTCACCACAGGCGTATAAACCTTCGATGATTTTATCAACGCCGTTTTCGTCTTGCGTAATCGCTTGCCCACCAATATTAGTCGGCACGCCACCCATCATATAGTGACAAGTCGGTACAACTGGAATTGGCTCTTTAATTGGGTCAACGTGAGCAAATGTACGAGACAGCTCAAGAATACCAGGTAGCTTAGCGTTAAGCGTTTCTTCACCAAGGTGATCAAGCTTAAGCATTACGTGATCACCATCAGGGCCACAACCGCGACCTTCAAGGATCTCCATAACCATTGAACGGGCCACAACGTCACGACCTGCAAGGTCTTTCGCGTTAGGGGCATAACGTTCCATGAAACGCTCACCGTCTTTATTGATTAGGTAACCACCTTCACCACGACAACCTTCCGTTACAAGCGTACCAGCGCCTGCAATACCCGTTGGGTGGAACTGCCACATTTCCATGTCTTGTGCAGGCACACCAGCACGTAAAGACATACCCATACCGTCACCAGTATTGATTAATGCGTTCGTTGTGGACTGGAAGATTCGACCTGCACCACCTGTCGCAAGTACTGTGGCTTTTGCTTGAATATAAACGGTTTCACCCGTTTCGATGCAAATAACGATTGCACCAGCAACTTGGTCTTTTTCGTTTTTAACTAGGTCAACTGCATACCATTCGTTTAAGAATGTAGTACCGCCTTTTAAGTTACCTTGATACAAGGCATGTAAAAGTGCGTGGCCAGTACGGTCAGCAGCAGCACAGGTACGTGCAGCCTGAGTTGGGTCATTTGGACCTTTAGATTGACCGCCAAAAGGACGCTGATAAATACGACCTTCTTCTGTACGAGAGAACGGCAAACCCATGTGGTCCAATTCAAATACCGCTTGAGGACCCACTTTACACATGTATTCGATCGCGTCTTGGTCACCGATGTAATCGGAACCTTTAACGGTATCGTACATGTGCCAGCGCCAATCATCATTCGGATCATTAGACGCGATTGCGCATGTGATGCCGCCTTGTGCAGATACAGTATGAGAGCGCGTTGGGAAAACTTTTGTCACACAGGCGGTTTTAACACCAGACTCTGTCAGTTGCAGTGCAGCACGCATGCCTGCACCACCACCACCAATTACGATGGCATCAAATGTCATTGTACGAATATCGGCTGTCATGACTTATACACCCCAAATAATGTCAATGCCCCAAACCAAGTAAACAAACATTGCTAAAAAGCAAGTCACTTGGAATGCAAAGCGAATAGCAGCTTGTTTAATATAGTCCGTGGATATCGTCCACATACCAATCCAAGCATGAGCCACTGTAGAAATGAGCGCCAATAACGAGAAAATACGCACCCAAGTACAAGCAAAAAATTCTTGCCATTGAGCAAAGCTCAATTCAGGATTTGATAGTAGGTAACCAACTATAAACACTGAGTAAACAGCAAGGACTACAGCTGAAAAACGCTGAATCAGCCAGTCGGACAAACCACTGCGACTGAAGTTAGTGATACTTACGCCCATACCCAAACTCCTGCTAGAACAATTAGTGCACTTGAAAGAACCAAGGTAAGAATGGCAGCAACCTTACCACTTTCTTTTGTTTCACCAATGCCCATATCCATAAATAAATGTTTAATGCCAGCAACAAAATGGAAAGCCAATGCTGATAATAAACCCCAAGTAATAAAACTACCGAAACCAGTAGTCATCGATTGTTTCGCTGCTGCAAATCCTTCGGCCGATTCAAGTGAACCGTTCAAAGCGCATAACAGAAAAATAACACCTACAAATAAAATCACACCCGCAATACGATGAGTGATTGAAGTCAAAGCAGGAAGAGGAAATCTGATCGTAGTCAGATCAAGGTTTTTTGGTCGTTGTTGATTCACGGTTCTCTACACTCTCTCTCACGCCTCAAAATAAGGCGAGCTTATGTGGGCAGGCTCGCTTGTTGTGCACTTTTCTTAATAAAAATGCGAACTTACGGGTCTTTTTAGTGCCTTCGCAAACGCGCCGAATTATAGACACAGAGTTTGTTAAATACAAATAAGCACCTAAACTTAAAAATTGTATTTTGCTCAATTTTACGTGCTTAGATTAATAATAGATCATTCCTTGCACAGTTCGACTAAACTTACACCAAGATCTCATGGTCAATAATTGACAATCACTATTTTGGCTCTATAGTTGGCCGTCTTTGCAACGGTACAGAGCGATTATTGCTCAACATAATTCGGGTATTCAACAGAATACCAGTATCAGAAATAGCAGATAGGAGGCCATGCATGGCTGACAAAAAGGCGCAGTTAAAAATTGATGGTTTCGATGAAACCCTAGAACTGCCAATTTACGAAGGCACCATAGGCCCTGACGTAATTGATGTTCGCAGCTTAGCCGGTTTAGGTAAATTCACCTACGACCCAGGCTTTGTATCAACCGCTTCATGCGAATCAAAGATTACATATATTGACGGCGGCAAAGGTGTACTTTTACATCGTGGCTACCCGATCGAGCAATTGGCCGAACACTCAGATTTCTTAGAAACATCTTACCTTTTACTTCACGGCGAATTGCCGAGTAAAGAAGAAAAAGCAAAATTTGTCGACACCATTACACACCACACCATGGTGCATGAACAACTTGTTCATTTCTTTAATGGTTTCCGTCGCGATGCACACCCAATGGCCGTTATGTGTGGCGTTGTTGGCGCACTATCGGCTTTTTATCACGACTCTTTAGATATCAACGATCCTAAACACCGTGAAATTGCAGCGCACCGCTTAATTGCAAAAATGCCAACACTGGCCGCAATGGTTTACAAGTACAACATGGGCCAACCGTTCATGTACCCTCGTAACGACCTAAGCTACTCTGAAAACTTCCTTCACATGATGTTCAACACACCAGCCGAAGAAAAAGAAATCAACCCAGTACTGGCTCGCGCAATGGATCGCATCTTCTTATTGCATGCTGACCACGAGCAAAACGCATCAACATCGACTGTTCGTATGGCTGGCTCAACTGGCGCCAATCCATATGCGTGTATCGCTTCTGGTATCGCGGCACTCTGGGGGCCGGCTCACGGCGGCGCCAACGAAGCTGTACTTAAAATGCTAGATGAAATCGGCGATGAAACCCGTATTGATGAATTCCTAGCAAAAGCCAAAGACAAGAGCGACCCGTTCCGCCTAATGTGCTATGGTCACCGTGTTTATAAAAACTACGACCCTCGCGCCACAGTAATGAAGACAACTTGCGACGAAGTACTTTCTGAGCTTGGCCTGCAAGATGACCCAATGCTAAAAATGGCAATGAAGCTTGAGAAAATCGCGCTTGAAGATGAATACTTCCAAAAACGCGGCCTATACCCGAACGTAGATTTCTACTCAGGTATTATTCTTAAAGCAATCGGCATCCCGACTGAACTGTTCACTGTGATTTTTGCTACAGGCCGCACACCAGGCTGGATTGCTCACTGGAACGAAATGATCGGTAACGAATACCGCATTGCTCGTCCACGTCAGCTTTACACTGGCCATACACAACGTGATTACCCTAAAAAGTAACCTCAGCATGGCGCAGTAAATAGCGACAAATAAAAAAACCGCCCTGCTCGCAGCGCGGTTTTTTTTATGATTAAAATAAACAGCCAACCAATACAGAGCGACAAACACATGAACATTGCATTTATTGGGCTCGGCAACATGGGCGCACCAATGGCAAGCCACCTCGCCAATCAAGGCCACGCCATCACAACCTACAATCGCACCACAAGTAAAACCAAGAACTGGCTCAAGCAACACCCTACACACAAAAGCGCGCAAAATGCCGAAGACGCCTGTAAAAACTGCGAAACACTCATACTGTGTGTCGGCAATGATAATGATGTAGAGCAGCTTATCTTTGGACCAAATGGCGCAAGTCAAAGCCTCAAGAAAGGCAGCCTTATTATTGATCACACCACAACCAGCAGCGAATTAGCCAAGCGTATGCACTCAAAACTCAAAAGCCTGCACATTGATTACGCGGACGCACCTATTTCAGGCGGACAACAAGGTGCTATCAACGGCCAACTCACCGTAATGTGCGGCGGTGACAATCATGCAGCACAGCGCACCCAAGAGATTACCGCCTGCTACAGCAAATCATTCAACCACATGGGCGAGACAGGCTCGGGACAGCTAACCAAAATGGTTAATCAAATTTGCGTTGGCGGCCTAATACAAGCACTTGCCGAAGGCATCCACTTTGGACAACAGGCTGGCCTAGATATGAATAAGGTAATGGAAACCCTTGGAAATGGAGCAGCTGCCTCATGGCAAATGAACAACCGCCACGAAACCATGATCAAAGGTGAATTCGATTTTGGCTTTGCCGTCGACCTAATGCGCAAAGACTTAGACATCTGCCTAACCAGCGCACAAGACATTCAGGCCAACCTACCAATCACCACACTTGTTAATCAATTCTACCGAGAACTGCAACACCAAGGGCACGGCAAACTAGACACATCCAGCTTACTATTAAGACTCAATCAAAAAGAATAAAAGCAGGCACGATAAAAATGATCAATCAACTCAAGTTAATCATGAGAAAATCAAAACAATAAAGGGAATTTAATTTTTGGATTTGAAGCAAGAATTCATTTACTAAGTAGTAAATGGTGCGGAGGGAGAGACTCGAACTCTCACACCTTACGGCACCAGAACCTAAATCTGGCGTGTCTACCAATTTCACCACCCCCGCACAACAGAGGCCAACTCATAGAGTTGATACAGTAGCTCTAAAAAAAACACCACTTACTCTTAAAGAATAAATGGTGCGGATGGAGAGACTCGAACTCTCACGCCTCGCGGCACCAGAACCTAAATCTGGCGTGTATACCAATTTCACCACATCCGCATTGCATTTTTGCCTCAAGTATCTAGAAGATTACTCAAGCCAGAAATTAAGTGGGGTGACTGAAGGGGATCGAACCCTCGACCACAGGAATCACAATCCTGCGCTCTACCAACTGAGCTACAGTCACCACAAAACTACATAAACCAAAGGCTGGTACGCCCGACAGGAATCGAACCTGTAACCCTCGGCTTAGAAGGCCGATGCTCTATCCGATTGAGCTACGGGCGCTTCATCTGTCTAATCAAATTAGACGTCAGACACAAACTTTCGTTTGTCACTCAGTGCAGTAGTGCTCACTAAGTGGGGCGCATAATACGTATGGACTCCCATCTCGTCAACACTTTTCTCAAAAAATTTTATATAAAACAAGCAGTTCCAAGAATTCACAAGAATTGATACCAGTACTTTGTATTACAGGCGAACCATGCGAAAATTGCGAAAATTTTTATACGCATACCAGTAGGAAAGCCATGAGTGCACAACGCATAGACGGTAACGCCGTAAGCGCCACCATCAAAGAGCAAGTTGCTCAACGTATTCAACAGCGTAAAGATGCCGGCAAACGTGCACCTGGTTTAGCCGTAATCCTAGTGGGCAGCGATGCCGCCAGCGAAGTATACGTAGGCAAGAAGCGCCAAGCATGTGAAGCCATAGGCATTCATAGCGTAGGCCACAACCTATCAAGCGACACTGACGAAGCCACCCTACTTGCCATAATCGACGATTTAAACGCAGACGACACCATAGACGGTATTCTCGTTCAACTGCCATTACCGGCTCATTTAGACAGTACCAAGGTTCTTGAGCGCATCCACCCACAAAAAGACGTAGATGGCTTTCACCCTTACAACGTAGGTCGCCTAGCGCAGCGCATCCCGGTTCTGCGCTCATGCACGCCTGCTGGCATCATGACGCTGCTTGACCATTACAAACTCAATGTAAAAGGCCTACACGCGGTTATCGTGGGCGCATCAAACATCGTTGGCCGCCCAATGGCCATGGAATTACTACTAGCAGGCAGCACCACTACTATCTGCCACCGCTTCACTAAAGATTTAAAACACCATGTATCACAAGCCGACTTATTAGTTGTTGCCATTGGTAAACGCGGCATTGTGGATGCCAACTGGATTAAACCAGGCGCAATCGTAATAGACGTGGCCATCAACCGCCTAGATAACGGCAAACTGGCCGGTGACTTAGATTATGACGTAGCAGCAGAGCGCGCCAGCCACATCACACCCGTTCCCGGTGGTGTTGGACCAATGACGGTTGCTACTCTAATGGAAAATACGCTGTATGCGTGTGAGACGTTTCATGATGCTTAAGTGTTAACCACCATAAGACAAAAAAGGGCGCAAAGTGCGCCCTTTTTACACCAGCCAAAACAGCGATAAACGCAAAATAAAGCCAGCACACAAAATCCAAACCACCAAGCCGCATAATAAAGCCAACCCTCAGAAAAACTCAAACCTCCTAGCTTAACGACTTAATCAGAAGATAAAACTAGACTTCGACAAAGCGTTTTTCAGCATAACCTGTCGTGATTTTAACGCCATCTTCCATCTTAATAATAATGGCTCTATCAATGACAATTATAGAGTCACTCAAGTGTATTCTGACACG
>JAWUXY010000026.1:0-22288 GCA_034111105.1 Bermanella sp.
CTTTAATAATTTACGTACATCCGCCCTTATGAAAGTAGCCCAAGGCATCACCAGCCTTGAAGAAGCTAACCGCATAACATCTGAACATTAAAGGGTCACATTATGGCTAAAACGAAAACCCTTACCTTTCAATGGGAAGGCGTTAACAAACGCGGACAAAAAATTGAAGGTGAAATGCTGGGTGAAAACTCGGCCATTGTTAAAGCCCAGCTTAGAAAGCAAGGCATTACCCCAAAGCGAATACGTCGTAAGTCAGAAGGTTTATTTGGTATTGGCGGCGGTGGTAGCGGTTCTAAAAAAATAAAAAATATGGATATCACCATATTCTTACGCCAACTTGCCACCATGGCAAAGTCTGGTGTACCTCTTATGCAGGGTTTAGAAATCGTTGCAGACGGCTTAGAAAATCCCGCCATGCAAAAAGTGGTATTAGGCATAAAGGATGATGTGTCCGCTGGTAATGATTTTGCATCATGCCTTAAAAAATACCCAAATCAATTCGATCCACTCACCTGTGCGTTAATAGAAGCAGGCGAGCAATCAGGTGCTCTAGAGCAAATGCTAGATCGCGTTGCCTTATATAAAGAAAAATCAGAAGCCTTAAAGCAAAAAGTATCCAAAGCATTAAAATATCCAATTGTTACTTTAGTTATAGCTGCTGCTGTAACCGTCATCTTACTTGTAAAAGTGGTGCCAACTTTCCAACAAATGTTTTCTAGCTTTGGCAGTGAATTACCTGCACCGACTCAGTTTGTTGTTATGATTTCAGAGTGGCTTCAAGCAAACTACCTAATCTTATTAGGCGCGGTTGTCGGTCTTGTCTTTGGGCTAAAAGAAGCCGTTAAACGCAGCCCAAAAGTAGCAGAAGAGAAAGATAAATTAATGCTCAAGCTGCCAATCATAGGTGAGATCATGAAAAAAAGTGCGGTCGCTCGATTTGGCCGCGTACTTTCCACCACATTCGCAGCCGGTGTGCCGCTTGTAGATGCCCTAGAAAGCGTTGCCGAAGCTTCCGGTAACATAGTTTATCGTGATGCCATCTTGAAAATTCAAGATGAGGTATCCTCCGGTACACAGATGAATGCGGCTATTCGTGCAACCGGTGTGTTCCCGAACATGGTGGTGCAAATGGTAGCCATAGGTGAGGAGTCTGGTGCGCTTGATGCCATGCTAGAAAAGGTCGCCACCTATTATGAAGATGAAGTGGATAACCTTGTAGATGGCTTAACCGCCATGATTGAGCCACTTGTTATGGCATTCTTAGGGGTAGTTGTAGGTGGTCTATTAATCGCTATGTACCTGCCGATATTCTCCATGGGCGACGCCATGTAAATGGTCACCTTTTAATATTTAAACGCTATTTACCTCTAACTCTAAGAAGACTTTATGCTTGACGTTTTTATTCAACACCCATTTTTCTTTTACACCTGTGTCTTCGTGTTCAGCTTGTGTATTGGTAGCTTTTTAAATGTGGTGGCCTATCGCCTGCCCATCATGATGCGTCAACAAATACAGGCTGATTACTTTGAAGTCAACGAACTAGAAACTGAACTAGAGAAGCTACAAAAACAACCTCCGTTTAATTTAATGGTGCCACATTCAGCTTGTCCAAAATGCAACGCCAGCATTAAGCCTTGGCAAAACATTCCTGTTATTAGCTACCTCTGGCTCAAAGGTAAATGTGCCAACTGTAAAACATCTATTAGCCCTCGTTACCCTATTGTTGAAGCAGCAACTGGCTTATTAGGTTTATTTGTCGCGTTACAATTTGGCGCTACCTTACAAACCGTTACGTTATTAATCTTCACTTATTTTCTGATTGCGCTCACCTTAATTGATTTAGACGAATACTTGCTGCCCGATAGCCTAACCCTTCCGCTTATTTGGATTGGTTTATTTGTAAATAGTTTTCATGTGTTCACATCCCTAGAGAGTGCAGTTTACGGTGCACTGGCAGGTTATTTAACTTTATGGTCTATCTTCTGGCTGTTTAAGCTAGTAACCGGCAAGGAAGGCATGGGGTATGGGGATTTCAAACTATTAGCCGCCATTGGTGCATTACTGGGCTGGCAAGCATTACCCATGGTTATTTTACTATCAAGTGCGGTGGGTGCTGTTGTTGGGATTGCCATGATTGTCATATTGGGTCGCGATAAAAACATCCCGATACCATTTGGTCCTTATTTAGCCGCTGCAGGCTTCATTGCCGCGCTTTGGGGCGATCCTCTTATTCAGTTTTACTTTACTCTCACAGGCATGAAATAAAATGTTTGTTCTTGGTATTACAGGTGGCATTGGTAGTGGAAAAACGGCCGTCACCGATGAATTTGTAAAGCTTGGTATCAATGTAATTGATGCAGACATTGCAGCTCGCACCGTAGTGGCTATTGGCTCCAAAGGTTTAAAAAGCATCCAACAACATTTTGGTAATGATATATTGCTCGACGATGGTACGCTGAACCGAGCTAAGCTACGCGAAATTATTTTTAAAAATACCGATGAAAAAAAGTGGCTTGAAGCACTAACCCACCCACTTATACGCGAAGAAATCATCAAAGACTTACAAGCTAGTTCAAGCCCGTATACTATTTTAGTCTCCCCATTATTAATCGAGTCTGGCCAACACCAAATGGTTAATCGGGTTCTGGTGGTCGATATGCCCGTCGAATTACAACTAAAACGCACTTGTGAGCGCGATAATCAGCACCCAAAGGCACAAATTGAAGCCATCATTGCTAGCCAACTAGATAGAGAGAAACGATTAAGTTATGCTGATGATGTGATTACCAATAATCAATCCATTGAGCACTTACACCAACAAGTGGCTCAGCTAAATCAGCAGTACTTAAGATTAAGCGAGAAAACAAATGAAAGTTAATTGTCCAACCTGCTCAAAATCCGTTGAATGGTCAGATGCTGCAAAGTTTCGTCCTTTTTGCAGTGATCGCTGCCGCCTAATTGACCTTGGACAATGGGCAAACGAAGAACACGCCATACCAGGCAAAAGCGCTGAAGAAGAACTACTTAGCGAGCAGCTCAAAGATATAATGAACGAATCATTTCATTAGACATTATCGAATATCAGACCTTAAAAAATAGAAGCGTAAGCTTCTATTTTTATATCTACTATAAAGCTATACAGATAGTAGGTATAAAAAAACCGACCTTATGGGTCGGTTTGTAATCTAAGCGCTAATGGATAATTAGCGCTTAATGAATACACTAGCTAGTGCACATTTCAATTCTTATGGTTGTCAGTGTTTTATGACCCAGCCGCCATGTAATCACGACGTTTTTGTTCACTCTCAATATAGCCTAGCCATTGTGTGGCAGACTTTTCTACGTCTTCGAATGCTTTTGCTTGCATAAATGATTGCTTTGCATCATCAAGATCATTGAGATTAAATTGAATCAAGCCCTGCAGAATAAGTCCATCATCTTGCTTTTTGAATGTCTCATCCATTAATGCTTTTTTTACATTAGCCAATGCTTTTTTCCACTCTTGTCGCTCGGTATGGATTTGTGCAAGCTTATAAAAATCTTTACCATCTTGTGTCTCATCTGCCGCTTGAGTCATGACTTGAATCGCTTCGTCATACTCTTTCGCAAGCATTAAAGCATCACCCAACAAGGATAAGTTTTTGCCATTCTCCTCAACCACATTCTCTTTCATGCCTTTAATTAAAACCTGAGCCGCTTTATATGGCACTTCTTGTGAAAGCATCGCTTGAGCAAAACTTACGATATGAGACTCTTTTTCTAATAAGCCTTGATCGTAAGCCGTCTCAATAACTGACAACTCTTTTTCTGGTTTTCCAAGTTCATTATAAACTGCACCTAGTTGCACCCAGTACTGAGGCTTAGGATATAGCGTGATCAAGTCTTTTAAAGTACGCTCCATGGCTTTGAAATCTTTATTTTGATAATACACAGCACGCTCAACCAACAACCAGCTTTCACGCGGTTTTTTGCCCTGCTCTTTCACAATCGCAATGGCCTGCTTTACATCCGGCAATGCTTGATTGTAATTTTCTAATTGATAATTCATTTGCGCACGTAAAATATACGCTTCCGGCCCTGGCTTTTTAACCACAGCAAACCAATCATTTAATGCAGAAATCGCTTTCTTATAATTTTCCTGAATCAAATAAAGCTTAGCAACACTGTACAGAGTTGTTTGCTCTAAACTTTCTGGTAGATTTTTAGTGGATAAAACACTTTTATAAGCGGTGACCGCTGCGCCGTAGTTTTCACGATTAAATTCAACATACGCCACCATATTCCATGTCATGGCTGTTTCATAAGAGTTACGAGGGATATTTTGAATAGTTTTGGCATACTTTAATGCCTCATCATATTTTTTTTCGTCTGATAACTGACGAACATTATCCAATTTTTTGAATATAGCAGGACGCATGGTCTGTGCGCGTTTCACTCGGCGAGGTTTATTCTTTTCTTCTTCTGCTGCAAAGGTTTTTTTCACTGTTATCGGTGTGACAGATGTCACACCGAATGTCAGCGTTGCAAGCAGCATAACGGTCATGAATGAATGTTTCATAGTGTTGCCTCACTTACTGCTTTTATCTAATTCAAAACGGATGATATTTCGAATACCGGTTACCGCAACCGCTTCACCATTTTCAATCTTAGGCTTATATTTAAATTTCTTGGCCGCATTAATTGCCGCACGATTAAATATATTAGGTGGATCTGCTTCTATTACCCGAGGGTCAACCACGGTACCTAATTTACTTACGGTAAATTCCAGTACTACGTAACCTTCAATACCTTTTTGCGCCGCACGGCGAGGATACTGAGGTGCGACTTTAACAATCGGTAAGTACTCACCATCACCACCACTGCCGGCAAGGCCAGCATCGACACTTAAGTCTGCGCCAAGATCTAAACCACCAATATCCATATCACTTGAACTGCGATCAAAATCTGGCTTTGACATTTCAGGCTTAGGAGGTTCTTGTGGAGGTGCAGGTGGCTTTTTAGGTTGACGACTCTTAGTGTTGACTTCGTCATCTTGCTGAACGTGCACAAACTCAACAAGCTTACCAAAGTCATCTTCTTCAAGCACAGAACCACCAGACGAAATCAAGCCCTGCATCATCAGTGCGACGCAGAACGTCACACCAGCGGCAACCGCTATGGCTAATCCAAATCTAGGTGCTGCATTCAACATATCAAGGTGCCTCTGTTGCCAGTGATACATCGTAAACACCCGCGGCTCTTGCTGCATCCATAACGGCAACTAATGTTTTCGTGCGGGCTTCCTCATCCGCCTGAATCACAACAGTACCTTGTGGGTTTTCAGCATGTAAGCGTTCGATATTCGCACGTACCTGACTTTCTTCAACCTGACGTTTGTTAATCCAAATTTCACCCGCATCATTTATGCCGATAAGAATATTTGCGCGAGGTTTAGCCGCTGAAGTACTCGCATCAGGACGATTAACTTCGATCCCCGATTCCTTCACAAAGGATGCGGTCACAATGAAGAAGATCAACATGATAAATACAACATCCAACATTGGCGTTATATCAATCTCACCTTCTTCTGCTTCTGGCGTCAGATTTTGAAATCCGCGTCTCATAATGGTGTCCTCAAAATCATCACTAGCAATTAGTGATCAAATGTTAATTTATCTTCAATGTGCGACTTTTGGCGTTTGGTATAGCGCTGAATTAGCGACTGGGCGAATAAACCGGTTAATGCCCCTACCATGCCGGCCATTGTTGGAATGGTTGCTTTTGAAATTCCTGAAGCCATTGCTCTAGGACTACCATTACCAATAAATGCCATCACATCAAATACTTCAATCATGCCCGTTACCGTACCCAACAAACCAAACAATGGACATAAACCCACTAACATTTTTATGGTTCGAGTGTTGGTTTCTAAAGCCATTTCAACCTGGGCTACCAAATCATAACGAATTTGGTGAGCATACCAGCTGGTCCTTTCTTTGCGCGCTTCCCATTCGGCAACCACACTTTTAACCAAGTCTTTATGGCTTAGAGTAAAATAGGCAACGCGTTCTAAAATAAATAACCAAAGCAAAAATATTAATCCTAGAATGGCAAGAACAACATCCCCACCACGCTCAGTAAATAAATAGACTTGCTCATACGCGTCGTAAAACATAATTTAAGCCGCCTTTGCTTGGTATTCTTCTTCAGCTTTACGAGCCAAAATACCTGTGGCTCGCTCTTGTAGAATTTGAATCAATTCGCGGCTCTTATTGTTCGTCATGGTATGTAAGAACACACATGGTATCGCCGCAACAAGTCCAAGTACCGTCGTAACCAAGGCTTGTGAAATACCACCTGCCATCAATTTAGGATCGCCTGTACCGAACAATGACATGGTTTCAAACACATCAATCATGCCAGTAACCGTACCTAATAGACCGAGCAAAGGAGCGACGACAGAAATAATCTTGATCCAGTTAATTCCTTTGGTTAAACGAGGAATTTCATTTGAAATAGCTTCGCCCAAATGCAACTCTAATGTTTCGGTATCAGCATTACGATTTGCTTGGAAAGCAGCCATAACACGTCCAAGTGCATTATTTAAAGATGGCTTATCATCTTCCATTTGCTTCTTAATGCGTTTAGATTCAGCTGTCAGCCAAGTCATACGAATCAAAGACAACAGCACACCAATAATTGCTAACACTAAAATAATGTAACCAACTACACCACCTTGTTGAATACGTTCTGTTAAACCAGCGGTTTGTCCCATTATTTTAAGTAGCTGGCCACGGCTTGGGTCAATCCAAAAACCGGTTAAGTCTGAGTCTGCACCTTCTAAATCAGCGGCAGGACCGTTATAGCGAGAACCGGGTTGCACTTCTAACTCAACCAGTTTTTTCGCTTCTAGATCCCAAACCAAATAATTACCATCTGCGACAACGTTAAAACCACCTATACGCGTTACTGTTTTAGACACTGTTTCGCCATTTGGTAATACGACTGCTGCGTCATACTTAGCAACTGCACCTGTTAGTGTCATTTCACGTAGCATCTCAAACCAAAGCTGTTCAAGGTTTTCAATACTTGGTAATTCAGAAGATGACCCTGCTAGCTTGATAAGGTTACTTAAGAATTCATCACGCCCTTCAACTTGGGAGCTAACGACCGAACCTTCAAACACACCCTTGGTATCACCGGCTACTTGCTGCAATACACCGAACATTTCTTTTAATGAACCTAAGCGATTATTCAAACGCTCTTGAGCGACATTTATTGTCTCTTCATTTTCAGCAAAACGCTGTTCCTTTTTCGCACTCTCATCTTCTAAACGAGTACGCTCATTTTTTGCGTTTTTAAGTAAATTTTCTTGATCATATTTAGCCGCATTAAAACGCTTCATACGCGCTTTCAATTCAGCGTCATCACGGGCCTGACCATCTTTTACAAGACTTAATAGGGCATCCATGTCTAGGCCCGATTCTTTTTCATTTGCTTGTAAAGGCATCGCTAATGAAATGGCAATCGCACTCATTGCAAAAATATTACGTAGTTTCATTATTTCGCCTCCGCAGTTACAACAACAGGGGCAGCCACTGGCACTTTAATCAGTTGTGGTGCTGCTTGTTCACGGGCAATCCGAATACCCATCATAATTTTACTTTTATAAGCAGAATCTAACTCTTCAAATGCATTGGTTTGTGTATTCCAAACGCCTTGCTTTTGACCATCTAGAGTTTGATAAACAAGAGAAATACGACCAGTACGTAAGAAATCTACTTCACGTTCGCTGCCATCAATTTCAACATCTCCACGATATGCTTCAATCGTTCGGCCATAATCAACTTCTGTTTGATAAGCTTCCATTACCTTGCGGTATTTTTCAGCAACGGTAACGTCTGAACGACCCATCATGTCTTTAATTTTAGCCACACGTTTAATACGCACTTCTTTTAGGAATGGCATATCCGCTTTTACAAATTGATCCATGGCATCAATCATGCGTAGCATTAAAGGGGTAATTTGACGTTCAATTAACGTCACCTGACGAATACTTTTTTCAATTTGAACAAGATCTTTATCTTGAGCAAGTAACTGTTTATCAAGCTGTTCTATATAAACCTTAAGACCTTCAACCTCTTTAATCACGCCACGGTATTCGCGTTCAGCATTACGAGTTTGACCATCTACATTATCAATCTTAACTTGCGCTTGCTGAGCCTTACCTACGCGATCAACCCCTTTATTAATGGCTTGATCCATATCGGCGGCTTGTGCATGCATCACGCCTACACAGAGGAAAGCGCTTGCTAATAAGCAGCTAGCTTTATTGTTAAACGACATACAATATTTCCTGTTATTTATTAACGCTCTCCATGAGAGCTTGAGTAATTATCAACAGAAAGGAAGATACGCCGCTTTTATGACAGCGATATTACATGACAGTCTGGTTTCAAAGAATTTTCAGTTTTATGTATGGGATATTACAAAGTGTCACAGAAGTGAAACATTTAAATTTTCATATAGTAAATCACAAGCAAAAAAAAAACGGCACCTATAGGTGCCGTTTTAACAGTTTTTAGATATTAACGATCTAATGAACCATCAATGATCCAACCTGCATACCAAGCTGTAGCAGCTGCTTGACCTGGTGCAACCGCACCTACATAAGTAGTTGTATCGAACACGAAGTTTGATCCGTTATCCGTTGCAACAGGTGTTGTAGAAGCAACTGTTCCATTGCTAGTTAATGCAAAAGCAGTATCAAAAGCGATATCAGCTTCAACTAGGTTAACATTAGTATCAGGGTCTTCTTTCTTGAAAGTAGAGCCACAATCTGATGCCACAATGTTTGTTAGGTTAACTACTGATGCAATTTTATCTGTAGCATCTGGGTTAGATGTCTCACCATCAGCCAACTTAGAATCACCATCATGATCAGAATAGTCGATACGAACACATTGATCACTAAAACCAGCTACTACAGTGTTGTAAATGTTTGCAGTGACAGAACCGCGTAGACGCATGCCAGGCTCTTCTTTATCAGTAACATTATTAATTTTGCTACCTAAAATAGTAACGTTAGCAATAGTCGCTGCAGTTTGAGGAACATAATCAGTATCAGATGAGTTTGCTTCGATTGCGCGGGGATCGTTAGAACCGTAAGGGCCAGTACGTGCTGCATCTTGGTCCTTCATAATAATAACGTGTTGAATATTACCCATATAACCTTCATCGAAATCGATATCGTCATCATCATTATTGGTTAGCACTGCATGTTTTACGTTTACTGTACCACCAAACCATTCGATACCATCATCTAGGTTACCGTGTACTTGAACATAATCAACGATAGTTCCGTGACCAACACCTTGAAGGGTTAGACCGTTAAGCTCATTATTAGGGCCTGCAACTTTACCGGCTTCGGCGATACGTACGTATTTGATAATACCGCTGTTATCAGCCTTATCAGCACCACCATAATTACCAACAAAATCACCACCTTCACCAGCAACGTTACATACTACTGTACCGCATACGCCAGTATTACCTGCACCGTACTGTGGAGCAAAACCTTGAATTACAACACCACCCCATTCGCCAGTACCATCATATCCAGCATCTGAAGAAGCAAACGTAATTGGGTTTGCTGCAGTACCTTCTGCATTTAATTTAGAGCCACGAGTTACAAGTAACACACCGTCATTATTTGCTTTAACTTCCACACCAGGCTCAATCGTAAGAGTTACGCCAGCTGCTTTAACCGCTGAAATTCCTGCTGCATCCGCAATCGTTCCGTTACCTTCGCCAATCTGAAACACATCATCTAGTGTATATTCAACACCTGATTTTAAAGTCAAGTTTTCTTTAAGTATGCCCTTAAGCACACATTCTGTCGCTGAATCAGCACAAGGTGTAAATGCTTTCTCAACCACATCATTTGAGTCGCTATCGCTGCCACAACCCACTAAAGTTGCACTTAGAATCGCTGTTGCCAATAGAGTTTGTTTTTTCATTATCAGTCCTCTGACTTTTATTTTACGTTTTAATTTATTATGTTTTGGTGATAACTAACTTAGCTTTTTTTTATGACAGTTTTGTTAATGAAATATGTATTTTTTATTTTCTTCACACATAAAAAAACCAGCTGATTAGCTGGTTTTTTTAATAAAATATAATTAAAAAATATAGTCAATTCCAACTGATGCATCAATTCCTGTTTTATAGCTTTCAATGACCTGATCATTTTGAGTATATTCAACCGGTTCGTCAGTCAAGTTACTAGCCTTACCCTTTATAGTTAAATTTTCTGTAAGATCCCATTTGTATACTAAATCCAATGTAGTGCGGCCTTTTTCATATTCATTAGCAAGTGAACCACGTACAACTTTTTCAATCCGATCTCCAAAATGATTAATTAAAACTGTAACAGTTTGACCAGTAGCTAAGTGATCGACACCAAACTGAACATTAGCAAGAACCTCCGACTGCCCCTGTAATTCACGTGTTTTATCACCTTCTAAACGGGCAGATTCAGAATCTAAAGTCACTTCGGAATCAATCCAAGCAAAGTTACCCGATAAAAATCCACTAAAATTATCGGTATCCAATATATCTACTTTAAAATCTAGCTCTACGCCTAATAAATCTGCTGAGTCAGAGTTTTCATAAGTATCACCTTGGCCTGCGCTACCCGATGCATCAGGTACTGTTTTTTCAATAGGTTTATCTATTGCTTTATTAAACAATGCTAATGAAATGCTTTCAGAGTCGGATAAATAATACTCAGCACGGAAATCCAGGTTTGTAATTTTTGATAACTCTAAATCTGGATTACCAATAATGGCGTCATCTGTTTCTGGGTCATAAAATTTAGATTTAGCTAATTCAGTTAAACCCGGGCGTGATACAGTATTCGATGCTCCAAAACGAAATTGCCATTCCTCCACTGGCTTCCAAATAGCTGACATCATCGGTAATATTTCACTGGTATCAAGTGATGAATTCGCGCTTGGTTTTTTGGAATATGTAATTTCTTGTGAGGCATCCTCTAAGCGTGCACCAGCTAAAAACACCCATGATTCATTTGGCTCATATTGATAGGATTGGTAAATAGCAAGCATAGATTCAGCGGCATCATAGTTATCTGTTTCGGTAGTATTTGCTTTTAGTCTTAAATTATAGCTGTCATTAGCGAAGATTGTTTCTATATCTTGGCCAGGTGTGAAGTTTTCAGCACCGTCTACAGAGTATCGAGCTAGCTCAACTTCACGATCTTTTTGACTCAATAGCATACCGGTTTTAATTTTCATTAAACTACCATTATCAAATGCACGTTCAAAAGTGTGATCAACACCTGTATCCAAACTTATTTCAGATAGTTCAGAAAAACGTCTTTCTATCATACTTAATATAAGTAGATTGTTTTCATATCCATATGTACGACGATCTGGCTCATAACGACTGGTATGTGAAATACCTGCACGCCAATCCAGTGTATGCTCTGCCCCCAAGAAGACTAAACCACTAAACTGTTGGGAAAAGAACTGACGTTCAACCCACTGTAATGTGGTTTGATTTATATCTTTACCTTCTTTATTTATACCTACTTGCTTTCGAGTCGTGTCATCCGTTTTACGTAACAAGATAGTTTTACTTAAATATTCATTACCTGCATTTGTTTCAATACCCGTTACAAAATAACCGGTTAAATCCACTTTGTATTGACTACGCTCATAATCAAAATTACCAGAGGTATCACGAATATAAGCATCCTCACGATTTGACCATTCACTTTTATATTCAAGCGCGCCGTAATAGGCAAGTTCGCCATAACCTTTCTCTAAACGATCACCAAAAGAATACGCAATTGAAACATCCGGTATAGCCGTTGTTTGCTTTGTATTGTATTGCGAGTGATCAAATTCATTTAATAGAGCTTTATTGCCGCCATTACTGCCACCATCCGTTTCGCTATCAACACGACTTGGTACTTCACGGGTTCCGTCATCAATACCCATAAAGTCAGTACCACCGCCTTCATATGAGATAACATCTTGGCCGGTCACTTGTGAGTTAAAACCAATCGAAGCCGATAATTTACTGGTGTTATCGTCCGGTAAGTCTTTAGTGCGCATACGAATGGCACCACCCGTTGTATCCCCTGGTAAATCTGGCGTGTAGCTTTTTTGAATTTCAATTCCACCTAAAACACTAGCCGGAAATAAATCTAACGGAACATCACGACGCATTGGGTCAGTACTTGGCATCCCCAAGCCATTTAAGGTTGAAGATATATAACGACCTTGTAAGCCACGTACAACTGCATACTGACCACCAATCAGTGAAACCCCAGCCACACGTTTAAGCGCAGACGCTGCATTCGAATCACCAAAACGAGACATTTGTTCTGCACCAATCGCACTTAGCACCGCACTTGAGTCACGCTGTTGAGACGTTGCCGTAGAGGGAATGTAAGAACCCACTGCCACCACTTCTTCGATAGCGCTATTGCCGCTTAGGCTCATATTAATGTTTAAAGCCGTTGCGCGATTACCAAATACGCGCATGGCTTTTACATCACGATTACCATACGAAGAATGGGCAATGCGTAAGTCATATTCGCCACGTGGTAGCTCTAATTCAAAATAGCCTTCACCATTGGTTTTAGCCGATACGTCTGAACCGTCAACGGATACACGTGCACCTTCAACGCCACCACCGGTTTCGTCAGATTCGATATAACCCGATATTTGTCCCAATACAGCCGCGTCTTCAGCGCCTGGTGTGTACACGCTAATATCCGGTATCGCTTCACCGCCGATCATATCGACTTTAATTTCAGCATTTTGTTCGCTGCTTGCGTTGAATTCAAATTCGCCAGCCCATTCGCCGAATTCGCTTAATTCAACTTGATGCTTACCGCCTTTAAGGTCAAAGCTAACCACACCATTTTTTCCAACCAGCTTACGGTTTCCATCCACCGTCACTGACAAGGTATCCACAGGCTTACCTTGTTCGGTTATATAAAAAACAGTCTCGCCTGCAAAGGCACCCGAGGCACTAATCGCGGCAATCAGACCTGCCAGCAAATTACGTTTCATATTCACTCCAACTCTCTTGAATTTAGTTTTTAAGATGGCGCTGACGATAGTTCTGCTATGTGACAGCCGTGTTACATGACATTTGAGTTGCAGTTAGGCTGCATTTTTATGGCGAAAATATGACAAGTTGATTGGCTAGACCCCAGCATTCACAGGGGGTATACAGTTAAGTTCATGAGGGGGGCTTATATATGAAATTTTTATGACAATTTGACTAGCTAGGTCTAATACTAATAAGCCGTGCGGTTTTTCACGATTTTGTCTGTTCAGCGGATATGCCGCTCGCCTTTAACCGTTAAGGCCTTTAAAATGCCCTCTCATTCTTTGCACATTTAGTTACCGTGTCCGATACCGTCAACATCATCGAAACCCAAGACATTACGCCTGCAACAATCACAGCTGATAACAAGTGTGATTTTTGCTCAGCCCTATGCTGCTCCTATATCACCCAAGAGATTGATACGCCACGTACCATGCATGCGTTTGATGTACTACTGTGGCAAGTGGCCCACAAAGGCATTCATGTCTTTAAGGATGGCAACGGTTGGTATTTGCTCAGTATGAACAAGTGTGAGTTTGTGATGCCAGATAACCGCTGTGGGATTTACGAAACCCGCCCGATGATCTGCAGAGACCATAGCAATAATGCCTGTGAGTTTGATGTTCCGATTGATGAAGGTTGTGACCTGTATTTCCAAGCATTTGAAGAGCTAGACAGTTACTGCCGAAAACGCTTTAAGACCTGGGATAAGCGCCTGCAGAAGTTCGAAGACGAACAAGCCAAGGCTCGCGCAAAGGCCAAGTAACATAATACCTTCCCAGCTCCGTCGTACTAAAGACGAGACTTAGGGTGTAGCGCATCCCATTACTTGAGCGTCTTAGTCAATAACGGCCTTAGCTGCTTTTACTAAACGCTCATTTTCTGCCTAACAACCACTTTTGGCATATTTGCACACATAAACAGGTCTAATCAGACTTTTTATATTCCAACGGCTGTTCAAACCCCTTTCTAATGCCTCTTTATCATCTATGCTCAATTCATGATAGATAACGAAAAGAGCACTCCATGTATTGGCGAATTGTGCCAGCCCTGCTTTACCTATTACCGACCCTTGCGTATAGCCAAACGGGCTTAGCAAAAGCGTATCAGGTGCATTTTGTTGATGATGATAACCAGCCAATACAATATGTGGTCATTGCACACCCCACCACTGCGGTTAATAAAAGCGCCTCTTCTCAAAAAAATGCGGTTATCGATCAAATTAACATGCAGTTTTCCCCAATGGTCATTGCGGTCGAGCAAGGCCAGTCTGTCAACTTTCCTAACAGCGATAACATTCGCCACCATGTTTATTCGTTTTCAAAAGCAAAACGATTTGAAACAAAGTTATACGCCAATAAGCCAGAAGCACCGGTTGTTTTCAATCAACCTGGGCTTGTGGTTCTAGGTTGTAACATTCATGACAGCATGGTTGGCTATATATTTGTATCTCCTTGGCAAGATTTTGGCGTCAGCAACATTCATGGCGTCGCGAATATAAATGCACCAGAGCCTCACACCCAACCAAGTTAATACTTATCAGATAAAAGAATGGCCGCAAACGGGCCCTCTGCTTATTCAGCTTATGCTCAATAAACCGGCATCAACGCCAGTATTTAAAACCTTTAAACGTGGGTTTGGCAGCCCATGAAAATACGCCTAGGCAATCGTATTGCCATATTGTTCCTAAGTATATTAATTATCAGCGCAATCGCGACGATTGGCTCTGTACTCTTGGCGACCAATAGTAGCGTTAAGGCACAAGCGCAAGCGAAACTCAAAGTCGGTAAAAATGTATTTGAACAACTGCTATACGAACGTGGTAATCAGCTTTTAAATGCAGCAACGGTATTGGTTGCAGACTTCGGCTTTAAAGATGCAATCTCGTCAAACGATCAAGCCACAATAGAATCAGCTCTTATTAACAATCGTGCACGCATTAACGCAGACCTAATGTTTCTTATTACATTAGACGGCAGCATAATTAGCAGCGATAGCGAGCATCAAACGAATAAACACTTATTTAAAGAGCTTTTATTATCGGCTCAAATATCAAATGGTACTTCAGGCATACTATTTATCAACGATGGGATTTTTCAATTTGCCATGCTACCGGTTAAAGCACCGGTAATACTTGGTTGGGCTGTTATTGCAACAAAAATTGACCAAGATTTTGCATTACAATTAAAAGAAATTACGACCCTAGATGTGATATTTAAAGCGGAGAACGAGAAAAATCAATCATCTATTATTTCAACCATAAAAAACGACTCAGAAGATAGCAACACATCAAAAAATAACATTATCGCTATAAATGAAATATTAGAAAATAGAAACGAACAATATTTAACACTCCCTGTCACACTGTCTGAATCAAAATTTTACAACATAAATGCCTACTTAAACACGTCTCTTAACGAGTCTTATTTACTTTTCTATCAGTTAAAAATACAAGTCATAGTAATCGCTTGTATAACATTAATACTATCAATTATTAGCGCTTTTATTATCGCCAGAAAAATAACAAAACCGATTACAAACTTTGTTAAAATAACAAAAGAGGTAAGTTCAGGCAATTACAGAGAGGAAATCACACAGGAATACAAAAGCTATGAAATAGAAAACCTGAGAAAACATTTCAATAAAATGCAAAAAGAGATATCACTCAGAGAAGAGGAACTTACATTCCTTGCTTACAACGACAGTTTAACGGGCGTTGCAAACAGAAGCTACATTATAAAACAACTGTCCGATTCGATACTCAACAACCCAAAAAAAGAGCTCGCTATCGTAAGAGTTTGCATCGATAAATTTAAAGAAACAAATGATACATTTGGCTATGATATTGGCGACGAGGTTTTAATTTGCTTTGCTCAAGTATTAATCTCTTACACTTACAGAACACATTACGTAGCAAGAATAAGCGCGGCAGAGTTTATTATTATATTTAACGACATCAATGAAAACACAATATTAAACAAGCTAATTAATTTACAAACAATACTGCAACACCCGTTAACCGTTAATGATATACGTTTAATAAATCATATTATCATGGGTATTTCATTCTACCCAAAACAAGGTATTGGTGCAGAACAGCTATTACGACGAAGCGAAATCGCCCTAAACTATGCGAAAAGTTTGAACCAGGATTACGCTATCTACCAAGACGGCCAAGATGAGCGGCATTTACGACAAATTGATTTAATCAACGACCTTAAAATCGCATTAGAGAACAACGCACTCAATATTTTTTATCAAGCCAAAATTGATAACAAAATAAATAAAGTCACGCAAGCTGAAGCGCTTTTACGCTGGACTCACCAAGAATATGGATTTATCTCACCAGAAGAATTCATAAAACTAGCCGAGCAAACTGGTTTAATGCCAACACTGACACAATGGGTATTAACCAATGTTTTTATGCAAGTTAAGCAGTGGCATAAAAAAGGGCTGAACATCAATATTGCGATCAACTTATCGGCCTTTGACCTTGTTAATGATTTCCCGGATAAAATATCATCACTTTTAATTAAACATGATTTATCACCTAGCTGCATTTTACTTGAAATAACAGAAAGTGCATTCATGAATAACCCTGACGTTGCAATTGACGTATTGCATAAGCTTAAAAACATAGGTTTTTTATTATCAATTGATGATTATGGAACTGGGTATTCCTCTCTATCGCAACTCAAAAAAATGCCTGTGGATGAGTTAAAAATAGATAAGTCATTTGTGCTTAACTTAGAGCATGATAAAAATGATCAAGCCATCGTAAAATCAACCATTGAACTTGCCCATGATATTGGCTTAAGCGTGGTGGCTGAAGGTGTTGAAACATTAGAATCCTTTACCATGCTAAAAAAATGGGGCTGCAATAAAATGCAAGGTTATTATATTAGTCGCCCTATTAATGCAGACGACTTTGAGACATGGATAAAAACATACAAAGTGCCCGAGGTACCGCGATGAGATTTGTCATTTTAAGTGCACTAATTTTACTGTTTATCAATAATACCTCGGCAGAGAATGGGAAACTGTTAGCAACATCAGGTGTTAGCCCAGTCGAGGGTGGCGGCGGTGGTGGCTTAGTACCTTGGGCATTGTTAAGTGGATATACCACTCAAGAAGAAATTGGCCTTAGTGCCACCATGAGTGAGGCTGATGTTACCGATTACACGCTGTCATCTCATGGTTTTTCCGCCAGTTTTTATGATCGTTTCGAGGTATCGTTTTCTCAATTACGCTTTGAAAATAAAGTGGGCGGCGTGGATATAAAAGAAAATATCATGGGTATCAAAGCACGAGTATATGGTGACGCTGTATATGGCCAATGGCCACAAGTTAGTGTCGGTTTTCAGCATAAAAGACTGTTAGATGAAGACGTTGCCAACTCACTGAGTGCAAGCGACACCAAAGGCACTGATATTTATATCAGCGCGGCGAAAGTATGGCTTAACGGGCCATTAAACCGAACCGTTCTGCTTAATTCCAATATCCGTTATTCAAAGGCCAATCAACTGGGCCTACTGGGTTTTGGCACGCCGGATAATAATGAGGCTGAATTCTTACTCGAGATCGCAACCGCTTTTTTTATTAATAGGCGCATCGCAATAGGAATGGAATATAGGCAAAAACCAGACAATATCAAAGGTGTTAAAGAAGACGATTGGCAGGATGTTTTTATTGCTTACTTTCCGAGCAAGTCTCTTTCTTTAACATTCGCGTATTTGCAGCTAGCCGAGATTGCCACTAAAAAAGATCAAACAGGTATGTATTTTTCGTTACAAGGGTCTTTTTAAGGAGGGGCTCATGCAAGCATCATTCAAACTTAATTTAAATATTGTAATCACGATTATACTTGCGCTGTGTATTTATGGCTGCAGTACGGTACAGAATAATAATCGCTTATTTGAGCAGTTAGGCGGCCATGATGGCATCGCCTTGTTAACCGGCGCCTTCATTGAACAAATACAATATGACAAAGATGTGATGCCCTATTTTTTAAAAACCGATGTCGCACGCTTTAGAGAAAAGTTCATTGAACAAATTTGTATGATCAGTGAGGGCCCATGCCAATACACGGGTGACACAATGGAGGATGTACATACTGGCATGGATATTAACGAGCATCATTTTAATGCAATTGTGGATGATTTAATCATGGCAATGGACAGTATTGACTTACCCACAGCCACACAAAATCAATTATTATGTTTGCTCGCCCCCATGCGTAAAGACATTATTTATCGCTAACTGAGCGCTAAAAATCAAGCGATAGATTATGCGTTTGATGCTCAGCTAAATTCCAATCAATGGGCTTTTTATGGTGTTTGTCTAAATAAGCATTCGCTTTAGAAAAACAACTAGAGCCTAAAAACGCATCAAAGTGTTTACCCTGCTTTGTCGCCCCTAGCGGGCTTGGGTGAGATGTTTTAATCACATAATGCTTTTGCGTATCAATTTTGGCGCACACATCATGAGCAAAGCGACCCCAAGCCAAAAATACAACCTGCTCTTTGTGTTGGTTAATATAATCAATACAACCTTGAGTGAAGACCTCCCAACCCTGTTTACTGTGACTGGCAGGCTCACTTTCACGTACCGTTAAACACGAATTTAATAACAGCACGCCTTGTTCCGCCCAAGCTTGTAAATTACCTGAGTCAGACACCGTTAAGCCTAAGTCACGGTTTAATTCTTTAAATATATTTTTAAGTGACGGAGGGATTTTAATATTGTCTTGAACACTAAAAGACAAGCCATGAGCCTGACCCGCACCGTGATAAGGGTCTTGCCCCATAATCACGACGCGTACATTTGATAGCGCGGTTAACTTGAATGCATCCCATACATTGCCTTTAGGTGGGTAAACCGTTTCATCAACATATTCTTGCTCGACATATTCAAGCAAAGTTTGCATGTAAGGCTGACTTAACTGGCTAGAAAAATATGCCTGCCATGATGCATCCAATGATTGCAGTGGGTTCATTAACACGCCTAATCATCCGCATCTAAGTCAGAGTTTGAATCGGGTTTACCATCACCCTTTTCAAATTGTTCTTTTGATACAACAAATAAGCGATAAATAAAAATAGTAAAGTAAGGCAATACAATGACATTGACGGCAAATTCAAGAATGGCTTGAGCCATTGGCCCGACGGCCACCATTAAGCCAATAAGAACAACCGCTGCAACATAAAAAAGCATCACGAAGCTTAGAGTCATGAAGCTTCTAAAAATAAAGGTATTATTTTTAATCAGTTGATTGCTGGCCTTTAACGCATCAAACGGGGTTGTACCGTCGACTAAGGTAAAATAAACCGCAAAAAAACAGCGATACAAGTAAAAACACATAGGCACGGCAACAATCAGCGCAACAAGCGTGGCCTGTAGCTGTTCATCCGCAATACCCGCTGCTAATAAACTGCCTACAATGGCCGTAGGGATTGAGATCACAACGGCACCCAAGCCAAATATGATACTGGTGCCGGTAATAGGCAGTACCTTTTGCAAGGTCATCTGAAAAGCATCACCCAAACTGTCGTTTTGATCTTGTGAAAATTGATGAACCAGCACCATCATATACGCCGAGAAGAACATGCTAATAAGCATGACTAATAAGGTGCCCATGACACTTGGTTTGCCCTCGCCCATGGTGGCAAACATCAAAAGCGGTGACAACGCTGAGGCAATACTCAGCCAAAAGACCTTATTGAATAGACGCCCATAGAAATTGAAACTTTGTTTTAGTATATCGGTAGCCGTTGCAGTCATATTGAACACATCTCAAATATTAATGATCACGATACCGAGTATATCGGGAGGTATCGATTGATGCGAGCGACTTAGTTGATCCACGTAGTCAACTTACTCACATTCTGGCGAATAAAGCAGCAAGATTGAACGACCGATTTAACGTTGGAATAAACAGTGGTTGATCTATGATAACCGATCGAAAATGATAGCCTGAGAGTCAAATGGATTTACTCCCTAAAATAGTATTAGCTGCATTATTATGTGGCATGACCGCCTGTACTTTTTTACCCGGTATTGATGACGAACAGCCTTACACCCGCGAAAGCTGTGAGCTCATTACGCAAAGCTTAGATTTAAAAGCATATTGGGGTTTAGTGAGTCATCAGAGCTAAACTCATCTAGTCAAAATACCTCAGAAGCAGAAACTGACAAAACACCTAAAAGTGATAACAGCTTTTTTTCGGGGGGCTCTAATCGTTCCGATGACTTTATTTTTCGTGCCCTTTTAGCCTGGGGCGCCAGTACATTAATCATATCTGGCAGCATTGTTGTCTCAGGCAACATATTGCACTGGAGCGAATATCAAGGTCGTTGTGATGAAAGTGAATTACGTCAATTTGTTTACCAACTTTAAACACTTCTTATTAATTACCGTCTAAAATACAGACATAAAAAAACCCAAACTAATTTAAAATTGATTTGGGTTTTTTGTATTTACGCGCTTATTAGTAGTTAACTATTTTAACGGGCGCATATGCGGGAACAAAATGACATCCTTGATGGTTGGGCTGTCTGTAAACAACATCATCAAACGGTCAATACCAATGCCTTCACCAGCGGTTGGTGGCATACCGTATTCAAGCGCTTGAATGTAGTCGGCATCGTAATGCATGGCTTCATCATCACCTGCGTCTTTTTCATCGACTTGACGCTGAAAACGCTCTGCTTGATCTTGCGCATCGTTAAGCTCAGAGAAACCATTCGCTAACTCACGACCACCAACAAAAAATTCAAAGCGGTCAGTGAAGAATGGATTATCATCACTGCGACGAGCCAGTGGTGATACTTCCCATGGATAAGCGGTGATGAATGTTGGCTGGTCAAGTTTGTGCTCTGCGGTTTCTTCGAATATTTCACATAACCACTTACCTGGACCCCAAACGCTTTGCTTAGGCTCATCTTTAATACCCACTTGCTTGGCGTATTCTTTTAATTTTTCAATATTGTTTTCACAATCTTGAATCACAGCAGGATCAAAGTCTGGGTTATATTTAATTACCGCATCGGCCATAGCGATACGCGCAAACGGCTGTGCAAAATCGTAAACCACTTCAGTTAGTACATTGCCGTCACTATCTTTGGTTGTGTTAACAATGTCAGTGGTGCCCATCACATCTTGTGCAAGAGTACGTAACATATCTTCTGTTGTATCCATCAAGTCATGATACGTGGCATAGGCTTGATAGAATTCAATCATGGTGAATTCAGGGTTATGACGCGTAGACAAACCTTCATTGCGGAAGCTGCGGTTAATTTCAAATACACGCTCAAAACCACCCACAACCAAACGTTTAAGGTTTAGGTCTGGTGCGATACGTAAATACATTCCCATGTCTAATGCATTGTGGTGTGTTTCAAATGGCTTAGCGGTTGCGCCACCTGGAATCACTTGCAGCATTGGGGTTTCAACTTCCATAAAATCACGCTTGGTTAAATAACTGCGAATACCAGCCACTAACTTTGAGCGAATTTTAAATAAATCACGGGTATCTTTACTCATGATTAGGTCAACATAGCGCTGACGGTATTTGGTTTCTTGATCCGCAAGGCCGTGAAACTTATCCGGTAACGGGCGTAGTGATTTAGTAAGCATCACAATGTCTGACGCCTGGGTCACGTTAACGAACAGCTCACCTTTACCTGATTTATGCAATGCACCGCGCGCACCCACAATATCGCCTAGGTCATAAACGGTTTTGTAATTGATTTCTTTTTGCACTTCTTTTGCAATATAAATCTGAATGGTGCCAGATGTATCTTGAATTTGAGCAAACGGGCCACGTTGAAACATGATGCGACCAGCAACCGATACTTGGTTGTCTTGCTCTTCTAATGTTGGTTTATCAAACTCACCAAATTGAGCTTGTAGGTCCGCGGCCACGTGTTTTCGATCAAAATCGTTCTTATGTCCATTAGCTGGGCAGCCTTCACGAAGTGCATCTAATTTTGCACGACGTTCAGCGATCAATTTATTTTCGTCACGTGGTTCAGTCATTTTTTTACCTTAGTTTAAAGTCTGATTTTTTAGCCAGACGTTTTTAATTTTCTTGGCCCTAGTCAGATGGCAGACGTAAGGCTCGTATTTTTTATGGAAGGGCGCTCGCGCTCGATTCAAATAAAT
>JAWUXY010000027.1:0-10049 GCA_034111105.1 Bermanella sp.
CCAAGCACTCGTTTCTTTGGGTGTTCAAGATTGCGATGTCATCGGCACCTTAGCTTGGAATACATACCGCCACTTTGAATGTTGGTATGGAATCTCAGGCATGGGCGGCGTTTTGCATACCGTGAATCCACGCCTTTTACCTGAGCCGCTGGATTACATCATCCACCATGCAGAAGATAAGTTTCTGTTTATCGACACCACCTTTGTGCCATTACTCGAAGCCCTACAAAGCAAACTGCCTAACGTAAAAGGCTATGTGATCATGACGGATGAAGCACACATGCCCGCCACCACACTGCCAAACGCCCTATGTTATGAAACCTTATTAGCACAACAAAGCGGCGATTATGAATGGCCACAACTCGACGAACCACAAGCCACCTCTAATTGCTATACATCGGGCACCACTGGCAACCCAAAAGGCGTGGTATACAGCCACCGCTCAAGCCTATTGCACAGTTGGGGAATCACCAGTCTAAACGTGGGTGAAATTTGCAGCGAAACACGCGTGCTGCCTATCGTGTCCATGTTTCATGCCAATGCTTGGGGTTTAGTGTATGCCGTGGCCATGATGGGAGCCGAAGTCGTCTTCCCTGGGCCTCATTTAGACGGCGCCAGCGTGTGCGACATGATCAATCGTTATCAAGTGGATTTATCCGCTGCCGTACCAACGGTATGGACCATGCTCATGCAGCACCTAACACAATCAGGGGACACACTTGAAAGCCTAAACAGTGTATTAATCGGTGGTTCCGCCGTGCCGAAAGCCATGATTCGCGCATTCGAGCAAGATTACGGTGTAGAAGTTTGGCAAGCGTGGGGCATGACAGAAATGAGCCCACTTGGCAGCCTAAACAAACCGCGTCCAGAAGATGCCCTTCTTAGTTATGAAGAGCAGCTCAATATAAAAGCCAAACAAGGTCGTCCGTGTTTTGGCGTACAAATGAAAATCGTCAACGATGACAACCAACCATTCCCCCATGACGGCAAAGCCTTTGGTCGCTTAATGGTGAAAGGCCCTTGGGTTGTTAGCCAATACTTTAAAGCCGACACCAGCGCCCTTGAAGAAGACGGTTGGTTTGATACTGGCGATGTTGCCACCATCGACCCGACCGGCAATATGCAAATCACCGACCGCTCAAAAGATGTGATTAAATCAGGCGGCGAATGGATCAGCTCCATTGATTTAGAAAACGCCGCCATGGGTCATGCTGATGTCCTAGAGGCTGCGGTGATCGGCGTTGCACACCCTAAGTGGGAAGAACGCCCGCTATTGATTGTGGTGCCAAAAAATCCAGAGCAGCCGCCATCGGCTGAATCAATATTGGCGTTCTTAGAAGATAAGGTCGCCAAGTGGTGGCTACCTAATAGTGTTGAGTTTATTGAAGCCATCCCCCATACCGCTACCGGTAAGATCAATAAGGTTGGCTTAAGAGTGCACTTTAAAGATTATCAATTTGATGAGGCAACGGCTTAAGTCATATTAAAAGAGTTCAGCAGAAATATTCAACAAAAGCTCAACGCTAAAAACAAAAATGCCAGAGACATACTCTGGCATTTTTGCATCTGATTAAGCGATCGTCCCTTGTTGCTTACTCATCTATTAACTGCCGCTTTGGGTTAGGTGTGTGCTCATCAATTAAATGGGGATAGGCACTCGCCACACCCTCAACAATAAATTCAAACGGCACCTCATCAAAGTGCCCATGCTCTTGCACGTATTCCATATGACGATGCCCTTCGCCATTAAACTCATGAAAAATAGAATCGTCTTGGCCATTAAACTCAAGCGGCTCCACTCCCATGCGCTCACAAAGCACTTTATCAAACGCAGGCGTTGCCTTTACCCAGCGTCCGTCTAATTTAATTTCGGTATAACCGTGCATCACGAACACATCACTGCGTAACCATTCAATTAACGCGGGGCTCGATAAGTGATTGCGAACATCCGCTAAACCGATTCTGGCTTCTATTCCATTTAAACGACACAAAGCCCCCAGTAACACCGCTTTAGGAATGCAATAAGATTGGCCAGCCTCTAAACAATGGCTGGCACTTAAGCTTTCAGGGTTAGATTCGAATACGTATGGGTTGTATTTAATGCCATCACGTACGGCGTAATACAGCGCCACTGCCTTTTGTGTATCGCTCATCCCCTCTTTTACCGTGTTGGTATTCAGGGCTTGTACTTGTGGATGCGTATAGTCAAAAAACGAAGTAGAAGATAACGTAGCAAGCATGAGACATCCTTTAGCAATATAAGTACAGATTAGAACCTTTTAACCGATTTTGGCCAATAACCACATATTCCAATATTAATGACAACAGCCGTAATCGTGCATTTTTCAAACGTTTGTATAGAAAATATCAGAGTTTATCTGAGTTGCTTCATGTTACCCACAAAATCTGTGGATAACTTGGTGAGTAAGTATTTAAAAAGCCCCGCAAACCCTTATGAATTCTGGCGATAGCTCAAATTGCTTTTTTTTCAATCAATTAACTTTTCCTTTATTTTTCAATCACTTATTTAAGTCAATAGATCTACTCAGCCAAAATAGTCGTAGTCTGTATAAAAATTATCCATTGTTTTAATAATGTGCATAACAAATCAAGCAAGCGCTCTAATTTGGCGCAAATAACATGTGTTAAGTGGCCATACGGTATTGGATATGGTTGCACTCTTTGCTTATTACGTTGACGTAAACGTCAACCTAGTTTTTAATCAACAGTATGAAGAAAGATAAAACCACCATTTACAGCATAAGTGATCTCGCGCAGCGTTTTGATATCACCACACGCACCATACGCTTTTACGAAAGTGAGGGCCTACTATCGCCCAAGCGTGAAGGACAAAAACGCCTGTATAGCCAAAAAGATTACACCACCTTAAAGCTCATCTTACGAGGTAAGCGGTTAGGCTGGTCACTGGCAGAGAGCCGTGACCTAATACAAATGTATAAGCCAGAACAAAATAACCAAGCTCAATATCAAAAAGTATTAGAAAAAGTCATCGAAAGCCGTGAGCGACTGCAACAGCAAATGAATGACATACAAGTTATGTTACTAGAATTAGATGAACACGAGACGCGGATTAAAGAAGTACTAGACACAAAGCGACAATAATCACCAAACAAAAATGCACAAAGATTACTTTTGTCTAATGCTTAAAAAATTTTATATTCAAAATTAAAATAACACACTGAAAATCATTCTGTATTTCGGTTAACAATAAAAATAAAACAACCTACAACAGAGATGAACGCGCTCTCGAAAAGCCAGCATAAGGCAAAGCAGAGCTCTTTTGATCTCGATTAAAGGAATATACTAATGAAATCTATTTACAGTGAACTTAACTTCGGCCTTGGTGAAACCATCGATATGATGCGCACCCAAGTCAACGAATTCGCCAGCCGTGAAATCGCCCCACTGGCAGACGCCACCGATAAAGAAAATGCCTTCCCTAATCAGCTATGGAAAAAATTTGGCGACATGGGTTTATTAGGCGTGACCGCAGAAGAAGAATACGGCGGCACGAACATGGGATACCTTGCACATGCGGTAGCCATGGAAGAGATCAGCCGTGCATCTGCATCTATCGGTTTAAGTTACGGCGCGTTTTCTAATCTTTGCGTCAACCAATTAACCAAAAACGGTTCAGCCGAGCAAAAAGCAAAATACCTACCTAAATTAATTTCTGGTGAGCATATTGGTGCCCTTGCTATGAGCGAACCCAATGCGGGCTCAGACGTAGTAAGCATGAAATTACGTGCCGATAAAAAAGACGACAAGTACATTTTAAATGGCGGAAAAATGTGGATCACCAATGGCCCCGATGCCGATGTGTATGTGATCTACGCAAAAACCGATTTTGAAAAAGGCGCTCACGGCATGACCGCGTTCATCGTTGAGCGTGACGCACCTGGTTTTAGCCGAGGACAAAAACTCGATAAACTGGGCATGCGCGGCTCAAATACGTGCGAACTTATTTTTCAAGATTGCGAAGTCCCTGAAGAAAATATTCTAGGCGGTTTAAATCAAGGTGTGCGCGTATTAATGAGCGGCCTAGATTACGAGCGTGTTGTGTTATCGGGCGGCCCCACCGGCATTATGCAAGCGTGCATGGATATTGTGATTCCCTACATTCACGACCGCGAACAATTTGGTAAAAGCATTGGCGAGTTTCAATTAGTACAAGGCAAAATTGCCGACATGTATTCCAGCATGAACGCCTGTAAATCGTATTTATACACAGTAGCCGCAGCCTGTGACCGCGGAGAAACCACGCGCAAAGATGCCGCAGGTGTCATTCTTTACACCGCCGAAAAAGCCACACAAATGGCATTAGATGCTATTCAATTATTAGGCGGCAACGGTTACATCAATGATTTTGCCACGGGCCGTTTATTACGCGATGCCAAGCTTTATGAAATTGGCGCAGGTACATCAGAAGTAAGACGCATGCTGATTGGTCGTGAAATTTTTAATGAATCAAAATAATTTTTAACATACCTCTGTGGGAGGACGCTCAGTGTGCCCCGCGAGTGAAACGAGTGCATCGGGTATGCGCGCGATAGTCGCAAGCGCTTCTCTAACATAATCAATCGCGCGCAAGCGCCCTCCCACAACGGAGATGCATATGCCAAGCATACATTCAAAAATAAATTCAAACTCCGCCGAGTTTAAAGACAACCTTGCGTTTAATTTAAGTATCGTAGCGGACTTAAAAAATATTGTGGCAAACATTACGCTAGGTGGCGGTGAAGCCTCGCAAGCACGTCACAAAAGCCGTGGTAAATTATTGCCCCGCGAGCGCATCGAAAAATTACTCGATGAAGGCTCCCCTTTTTTAGAAGTGGGCCAACTGGCCGCATATGAAGTCTATGATGAAGCCGTCCCGTGTGCCGGTGTGGTCGCCGGCATCGGTAAAGTCAGCGGTGTGGAATGCATGATCGTCGCCAACGATGCTACCGTAAAAGGCGGCTCTTACTATCCGCTTACGGTTAAAAAACATTTACGCGCACAAGAGATTGCTCAAAAAAATTATTTGCCTTGTATTTATTTGGTCGATAGCGGCGGCGCTAACCTGCCCCGTCAAGATGAAGTCTTCCCTGATAAAGAGCACTTTGGCCGCATCTTTTTTAATCAAGCCAATATGTCGGCCATGGGCATTCCACAAATCGCGGTGGTCATGGGCAGCTGTACCGCAGGCGGCGCGTATGTGCCAGCCATGGCCGATGAATCCATTATCGTAAAAGAACAAGGCACCATTTTTTTAGCCGGCCCGCCTCTTGTGCAAATGGCCACTGGTGAAGTGGTTGACGCTGAAACATTAGGTGGCGGCGATATGCACACGTCAACAAGTGGTGTAGTGGATCATCTTGCCGAAAACGATGAACACGCACTGCAGCTGGCTCGCCAATCCATTGATCGTTTAAATTGGAAAAAACAAACTCAACTTGATGTACGCGAAGTAGTCGCCCCCCTTTATGATTCACAAGAACTGTACGGCATCATTCCACAGGACTTAAAAAAACCCATGGATGCCCGTGAAATTATTGCGCGCATTGTCGACGGCAGTGATTTTGATGAATACAAAGCCCGCTTTGGCACCACTTTGGTTTGTGGCTTTTCCCGTATATTTGGCTACCCAGTAGGCATTGTTGCAAACAACGGCATTTTGTTTTCTGAAAGCGCACAAAAAGGCGCAAACTTTGTCGAGCTCTGCTGCCAGCGAAACATACCTCTTATATTTTTACAAAATATCACCGGCTTCATGGTGGGTTCAAAACACGAACAAGGCGGCATCGCCAAGCACGGCGCTAAAATGGTAAACGCAGTGGCCTGTGCCAAGGTGCCAAAATTTACCATGGTCATCGGCGGCAGTTTTGGTGCGGGGTATTATGGTATGTGTGGTCGCGCTTATGATCCAAACTTTATGTGGATGTGGCCAAACGCACGTATTAGTGTCATGGGGGGCGAACAAGCTGCCGGGGTTATGTCATTAATCACTAAAGGTGCAAAAGAAAAACGTGGTGAAACGTTTAGTGATGAAGAACAAGCGGCGTTTAAAAAACCATTATTAGAAAAATACGAAAAAGAAGGCCACCCCTATTACGCTTCCGCCCGTTTATGGGATGACGGCGTCATTGACCCTGCACAAACCCGTGAAGTGTTAGGTCTTGCCATCAGTGCATCGCTTAATGCACCTCAGCAAGAAACTAAGTTTGGTATATTTAGGATGTAATGGTGATGTCAAAAAACCATACAATAAATGCTCCCTATCCACGCCAGAAACTAAGTTTGGCATATTTAGGATGTAACCATGACAGATTCTAGTTTATTGATCGAAATTGAAAGCGGCATAGCCACACTCATTTTAAACCGCCCTGATGTGCATAACGCATTTGATGATGTGTTAATTACAAAAATCATCAAAACTTTAAATGAAGTCGAAAAAAATGATGATGTCCGTGTCGTTGTGCTCACCAGTTACGGCAAACACTTTAGTGCCGGAGCCGATTTAAATTGGATGAAACGCATGGCGGTGTTAACAGAACAAGAAAACCGTGATGACGCCCAACAACTTGCCGAACTGATGCACACGCTCAATAACCTGAATAAACCGACAGTGGCACTCGTCAATGGTGCGGCTTATGGAGGCGCAGTGGGCTTGATCGCCTGTTGTGATATGGCCATCGCCACACAACGCAGTCGTTTTTGTTTAAGCGAAGTGAAAATTGGTTTAAGCCCAGCTGTGATTAGCCCGTTTGTCGTTTCTGCCATAGGTGAGCGTGCAGCTCGTCGTTATTTTTTAAGTGCTGAAGTGTTCGATGCGCATAGTGCTGAAAAATTAGGTTTACTGCATGAAGTCGTAGCTGGCGAAGCTGAGTTAACAGAACAAGGAACGCAATTAGTAAGCACTCTACTGCTTAACAGCCCACACGCCATGGCGAAAACCAAACAACTTATTAAACAAGTAAGCCGTGGCGATATCGATAAACCTATGCGCGACTACACAGTGAATTTAATTGCATCAATACGTGTCAGTAACGAAGGCCAAGAAGGCCTGTCTTCGTTTTTAGAGAAACGTGAACCATCTTGGGTAGTAACAAAATGAATACATCAAACAATAAAAAGATTACCCGTTTATTAATTGCCAATCGCGGTGAGATTGCCGTGCGCATCATGCAAAGCGCGCAAAAAATTGGCATACACTGCATTGCCCTTTACAGCGACGCTGACCAAAATGCCATGCACGTAAAGCAAGCGGATGAAGCTTGGTACATAGGCGCAAGCCCTGCAAAAGACAGCTACCTTGTTGTGGATAAAGTATTACAAGTAGCCAAAGACGCTGACGCCGATGCCATTCACCCGGGTTACGGTTTCTTATCTGAAAACGCAGGCTTTGCTCAGGCTATTCAAGATGCAGGCATTATTTGGGTGGGCCCACCTGTGGGTGCCATCAAAGCTATGGGATCCAAAAGTGAGTCCAAGTCGTTAATGGAAAAAGCCAAGGTGCCATTGGTGCCGGGTTATCACGGTGATAACCAAGATGAAGCGTTTCTTGCCGAACAAGTTAAAAAAATTGGCTTTCCGGTATTAATAAAAGCCAGTGCTGGTGGTGGCGGTAAAGGCATGCGCGTGGTAGAAAACGAAGATGAAATCGTTGCCGCCATTGCCGCATCAAAACGCGAAGGTTTAAATAGTTTTGGCGATGATAAGTTACTTGCTGAAAAGTACATTACTCGCCCACGCCATGTTGAGATTCAAGTCTTTATGGACCAGCAAGGCAACGGTGTGTATTTGTTTGAACGTGATTGCTCAATTCAGCGTCGCCATCAAAAAGTCGTCGAAGAAGCCCCAGCACCACAGTTTAGTGAACAAGAGCGTCAAGCCATGGGTGAGGCCGCGCTGCAAGCAGCCAAAGCCATTCACTATGAAGGCGCTGGCACCGTTGAGTTTTTATATGACAACGGTACATTTTATTTCATGGAAATGAACACCCGCTTGCAAGTAGAACATCCCGTTACCGAAATGATTACCGGGCAAGATTTAGTCGTGTGGCAATTAAAAGTGGCGCAAGGCGAAACTTTACCATTGTCGCAAGAACAACTGCGTATTCACGGCCATTCAATGGAAGTGCGCATTTACGCAGAAGACCCAGACAACGACTTTTTACCCACTACCGGCACACTTGAACATGTACAATTACCGGCCCTCATCGATGGCAGAGTACGCTTAGACACTGGCGTGCAACAAGGGGACGCTGTAAGCCCCTATTACGATCCAATGATTAGCAAGCTCATTGTATGGGGCGAAGATCGCGACCAATGTTTAAGCACATTGAAGCAAGCACTACAGCAATATCAAATTGCAGGTGTCACCACTAATTTGTCGTTTTTACGTCGGGTAGTAAATGTCGAAGCATTTCGCTTAGGACACATAAGCACCCAGTTTATTGAAGAGTTCAATGATCAGCTTATCAGCCATAATGACATCAAACCTCACCACCTTGTGGCAGCGGTTTGTCAGCACATGCTTACACGCATAAGTACAGGTAATGACCGCGCCGCGAGTAACGATAACACCAACCCTTGGCATGCGTTAAGTGCGATGCGTTTAAACCAAGCAGCGAAAGAAACGCTCAACTTTAAAACCCATGATGATGAAATCTTTCAAGTGGATATCACCACCCTAAGTAACCAAGCCAATCGCGCACAATGGCAAATACATTTTGATGATCAAACCCATAATGTCGTGGCACGTTTGCAAGATGACAGCGTGCAATATGAACTCGATGGAAAATGGCGCAGCGCCCGTATTATTCGTCATAACGAAAAAATCTGGGTGTATGATCACCAAGGAGAGAGCCAGCTATCTTATGCAAAAATCGATTTTAATCAGCACACAGAACAAGCCGGTAGTCTAAACGCTCCCATGAATGGCACCATTATTCAAATTGATGCCAGCACAGGGCAAGCGGTTAAGGCTGGCGATGTTTTAATGATTATGGAGGCAATGAAAATGGAGCACGCGATTAAAGCGCCCCTTAATGGCATCATTAAAGAAATTTGTTTTAACGTAGGTGATCTTGTGAGTGAAAGCGCCATGCTAATTGAAATGGAAGAAGCCGATGTTTAAGTCGGTAATTTGAAAAAATCACACAGTGACTTTGGCTACACGCCACATATTAAAATGAATAATAAATCGCGCGCAAGCGCCCTCCCACAGGGTGAATGATATGACTCTTCCTAAATACGTAAAAATCATTGAAGTCGGCCCACGTGATGGTTTGCAAAATGAAAAACAAATACTCAGTGTTGCCTTACGGGTTGAGCTCATTGAGCGTTTGGCTAAAGCAGGCTTAAATAAAATTGAAGCAGGCAGCTTTGTATCACCTAAATGGGTGCCACAAATGTCCGGTACCGACGACGTATTAGATGCACTCAATGCAAGTGAGGTGAAAGCACAAACCGGTGCCCAATACGCCGTTCTCACCCCCAACTTAAAAGGCCTTGAAGGTGCCATACAGCATCGCGCCGATGAAATTGCTATTTTTGGGGCCGCCAGTGAAAGCTTCACGCAAAAAAATATAAATTGCTCTATTAAACAAAGCTTACAACGCTTTGAAGATATCGCAGCATCGGCACAGCAATTAAACCTGCCTATGCGTGGCTATGTTTCAACCATTATTGGCTGCCCTTACGAAGGTGATATCAACCCACAAGCCGTAGCCGATGTGGCCAAAACACTTTATCAAATGGGTTGTTTTGAAATTTCATTAGGCGACACCATAGGTGTGGGTACACCGATTAAATTTAAACGTATGTTAGATGCCGTGTTAAAAGAAGTCCCGGCGGATAAAATAGCGGTACATTGTCACAACACCTATGGCCAAGCGTTAGTGAATATTTATGCAAGCCTTGAGTACGGCATCAATAAAATAGACAGCGCCGTTGCAGGCTTAGGCGGTTGCCCTTATGCAAAAGGTGCCAGCGGTAATATTGCAACTGAAGATGTCCTGTATATGCTGCATGGCATGAACATCG
>JAWUXY010000028.1:0-29383 GCA_034111105.1 Bermanella sp.
TGATATTACCAGTGGGAGGAGGCTTATACAGGAATCTTTGACTAACATTTTTTTAGTTGTTATGGTCTTTACACTCAAAATAATAAGAATAATAAAAAAGGGCCTAATCATTAAAGTATTTTCATGGGTTGTCATTGTTGCCGTTTCGTGGGTCACTTTATTAGCGGCCAATTTCTCAAGGATTAGGACTAAAGAGATCGTTGGCATTGGTGATGGCGGAAAATTGCCACTTAAAAAAGCTATTCGAGCACACATCAATGTTTTAGAGCACAGCATTCCATTTTGTTTGATTATGTTTGTTTTGTCATCTAATGGCATGATTGAATTTACGTTAACGGCTATTGCTTCTTTATTTTTCACTTCTCGATTTTTACACGCATTAAGTTATTACGTTTCTAGTGATGTTATTAGGCAGGGTAGGGCTTGATTAACCTATCTCGCCATCATCATTGCATTAGTCATAAGTATTATCGATATTCTCTAAAAACGTATTTTTATAATATTCATTATGGATTTTAGTTAACAATGCATTGTGACGTTATGCAATTAAGGCGTTTAAGGAATTGACGTGTAAGTTAAAGGTTACACGACTACCTACCGATTTCACTCGACTTTGCACATGTTCAAATAGGCTTTGTTCTTAACGCTGTCGAATTATTACATGATCATGGTGTTGATTCACTGTGAATCACATGCTTTCAACTATTTATCAAGGAGATGGGTTTTGAAATCTGCATTCGTATATTTAATGATTGGTTTAATCCGATTAATATCGTTTTTACCGTTGTCTATGGCACATGGGCTTGGGTGGTTAATCGGTTCGACCATGTGGTATAGCCGTGGCAGTTCATCGAAAGTGGTTATGCGTAACCTTGAGCTCTGTTTTCCGGATCAAACTCTTGAAGAGCGTAAGAAAATGGCAAAAGTGAGTTTGATTGCTTTGGGTAAAACCTATGGTGAAATGGGAATGTCTTGGATGTGGCCGATCCCTAAGGTCAATAAACTGATCACTCAAGTTGAAGGCATGGAACATCTACAAAAAGCACTTGATGACAAAAACGGTATCATTCTTGTCGCTCCGCATTTAGGGAACTGGGAACTGTTAAACCATTTCTTCCGTCAGTATTTATTTATGACGGTTATGTATAAGGCGCCTAAAATTCCAGCGCTTAATAAATTCATTTTTAATACACGCAAACGCGTTGATGTGGGTTTAGTACCTGCCAATAAAGATGGCGTTTTATCACTATTTAAACTACTCAATGAAAAAGGTGTGGTAGCCGTATTGCCCGATCAAGAGCCGAGCATAAAAAGTGGCGTATTCGCCCCGTTTTTTGGGCAGCAGGCTTTGACAGGTAAACTCATTGGCGAATTAGCGAGAAAAACGCCAGCCTATTTGTTGTGTTGCTATGCTAAGCGTTTAGATAATGGGAATTATGGTGTGGTGCTAAAGCCAGCCAATGAAGATATACGTAATGATGACTTATTGGTTTCGGCAACCGCGCTTAATAAAAGTATTGAAGAATGCATATTAGATTGTACTGAGCAGTATCAATGGGGTTATAAGCGTTTTCGCAAGCAACCTGACGGTTGCAAGCTTTATCAATAATATCAAGTCGCGCATCGCGCGACAGTGGCATTTTTAATGTAATTACCCCCAAATGTTTTTGTTTTTTCTATTTTCATCTTTATTATCAGCAGGCTTCTTTATAGACGCCTTTTTTACGCCGGTATCATTTGGTTTGCTGTGAACCCTAGGGGCTTTAGGTTGAGGCGGTTTGCTTTTACGCACAAAATTTAATACTGAAACCGGCACTACTTTACGCACCACAAAGCCTTCAATTTCTTTACGTTCGATAATATGGTTCAAGCGACTTTCGATGGCGCATAGGTTTTTAAAGTCGCCCATGGCGACAAACGAAATGGCTTCGCCTTTTGAACCCGCACGGCCTGTACGACCAATGCGGTGAATGTACTCTTCTGGCTTAAAGGGTAAATCGTAATTCACCACGCGACTTAGTTCGCCAATATCAATCCCCCGTGCCGCCACGCCGGTAGCCACTAAGTACTTAAGTGTTCCGGATTTAAAGTCAGCCAAAATCTTTTCGCGCATGGCTTGGCTTTTATCACCATGAATGGCCTCAGCGGTTATGCCCCGTTTGGCTAGCTGGTCGACCAGTTTTGCCGCCCCGTGTTTTTTCTCGATAAAGATCAATGCTTGATCCCATTTACCTTCATTAATTAAATGGCTTAACAAAGCGGATTTAGTGTCTTTATCAACCGTGATTAACCATTGGTTGATACTGGGGACGCTGGTGTCTTTGGATGATGTGCTGATCTCAAGCGCAGGGTTACGCATGCTGCTATCAGAAAAATCACTGGCCAGAGCGCGTACGTCATCGGTCATGGTGGCTGAAAATAACAGGTTTTGGCGTGTTTCAGGCAGGCGCTCAATGATTTTATTAATGTCACCCACAAAGCCCATATCGACCATGCGATCGGCTTCATCTAATACCAACACCTCTAGCTCATCAAAATGCAGTGCCCGTTGATGGGCTAAATCCAATAACCTGCCTGGTGTGGCTACGAGTATGTCGACCCCTTCAATTAAGTGCTGCTTTTGTGGCTCGGTATCGACGCCGCCATACACAGCCATGGTAC
Organism: Bermanella sp.; assembly: GCA_034111105.1. Lineage (GTDB taxonomy): Bacteria > Pseudomonadota > Gammaproteobacteria > Pseudomonadales > Oceanobacteraceae > Bermanella. The sequence goes on from JAWUXY010000028.1 coordinate 2,662, forward strand.
TCAGATTCAAGTGTTGGCTGTACTGGGCAACATTATCCGCGACCTGTACTGCTAACTCACGAGTAGGGGTGAGAATTAACGCTCGGATGCGCTTCCCCCGTAATGTTCGCTCTTGGTTAAATAATTCTAAAATAGGTAATACAAACGCCGCTGTTTTACCGGTGCCAGTTTGAGCTGTGGCGATTAAATCCTTACCAGACAGAATAATAGGAATGGCTTGTTTTTGAATAGGCGTAGGCGTTTTATAACCTAGTGCTTCAATAGCTTGAACAATAGGATTGCATAATCCCAGATTTGAAAATGGCATATAGGCTCGGGCGGGGTATTAAAATGAATAGGTGGAGTATAGCAGTAAGGGGGTAGAGTGGCTTGTTTTGTCTTTGATGCCGTTATGTGTATATGATCGGTTCTGTGTATGTTCTCTTTGTTTTATCATGCCTGTATAAAATAGATGTTAGTCACTGTATTTGTCTTTTTGATCTGTTGTAGTGTGAGGAACAACAGGTTCCTTACGCTCACGAGGTATAGGGTTTCGCGCTCGATAAATCTATTCATTTTGGGCTAAAAGGAAGGGGCACTAAAGTCATGGTAAGAGTGTCTAATTTTGTTGACTAAAGGCGAGCAAATTATGAGGGTATGACCTGCAATTAAATTTTTGACTGCTGATATAACTTACATTTAGCCCCCACAGTTTCATAGTAATATTTAGTTTCGATGTAGATCGTAAGTTGGAAAAGTCTAATGCCTTGTGATGCTGAGCTTCAATTACAATATTATATGAGCTAAATTACTAGCTAATGTCATAATTAGTCAAAGAAAATATTTCAACTTTTTAGAGGTCGGAAAGCGCTGTGCTTTCCTCTCTACGGCCATTACAAACAAGCCCCATCCCTAACCTCAGTCATACTCTGCTCATTAAACGGCAAAGCCTCATAACAATCCTGTTTATACTGCGCTAATGATTTTGCTTCTTCGGCCACAAAATTACCAACCGCGTCATGAAAACCTTCATGCTGTAGATGATGCAGGGAGCTTGTATAGATGGGTTCAAATCCGCGGCTGATTTTGTGCTCCCCTTGGGTGCCTGGGTCAAAATGTTGCAGCCCATTTTTGATGCAGTATTCAATGCCTTGGTAATAACACAGTTCAAAATGCAAATTAGGAATATCGGCCATAGCGCCCCAGTAGCGGCCATATAAATTTTTATCATCTTGAAAATAAAGCGCACAGCCAATGGGTTTTGATGCATGAAACGCCATGACGATTTTAACTTGATCGGCCATGTTGCCTGCCAGTGCATGAAAACTATCAAGGGTTAAATAGCCTTGCATACCACGCATGTTATATGTGGATTGGTAGCACTGATAAAAAAACTGCCAAAGCTCGTTAGTCATGTCTTGTGCGTTTAGCCATTTTATTTCGATGTTATTTTGGCTGATTGACGCGCGCTCTTTTATCACGGCTTTACGCTTTCGGGATTTAAAGCGGGATAAAAAATCATCAAAGTTTTCATAGTCATAATTAAACCAATGAAACTGTACGCTTTTGCGTTCGTGCCAGTTATGGTTAATGAGTAATGCTCGGTCTTGCTGATTGCAAAATAATATATGGGCGCCGCTTAAATTGTGTTTTTGGCAGTGCTGTTGAATCGTTTGGGTTAAGCGCTCGCCACAAATAAGTTGATTGTTTGGACTAATAATTCTTGGCCCGCTAGCGGGTGTGAATGGGGCGGCTATAATTAATTTAGGGTAATAATTGAGTCCGTGCTGTTGGTATGCTTCGGCCCATGACCAGTCAAAGACGTATTCGCCATAAGAATGCTGTTTGATAAAGCTGGGCAATGCGCACGATTGCTGTTCATCGTATAAAAAATGACCTTGCCAGCCGGTTTGTTTATTAATTGAACCGCCAGACTCTAGTGCGCGTATAAAGTTTTGCTGTATAAATGGATATGAGCCTTGCCAAAGACGCGCGGGGGCTTGATCAATTGAATTTAGCCATTGCATGTTTAAGGCCCTTATTGGTTAAATAGCCATAAGTTTTAAGGAGCAACATTATGTACAAATTAGATGAACAGCTTCAACAAGATACTGTGCGTTTAGGTCAGTTTAAGCTTTGCGATGTATTATTAATGAACGATTCGCAATTTCCGTGGGTGATTTTGGTGCCTCGTCGCAGTACGACCAGTGAGTTATACCAGTTATCAACAGAAGAGCGTTACCTTCAATCAGATGAGTCAGCTTATGTGAGTCAGCGTTTAGATGACTACTTTGAAGCCGATAGTATGAACATTGCGGCGCTGGGTAATGTGGTGCCTCAGTTACATATTCATCATGTGGTACGTAAAAAGAGCGACCCATGCTGGCCGAAGCCAATTTGGGGCGCTATTAATCCTGTGCCGTATTCAAAAGATACGCTGGAAAAAATGGTGGATGAATTAACGCTTTTATTCAGTGATAAGTTTGTAACACCGTCTGATAATGATGGTGATGCACTTTACTGAGTAGCGCAATTCTATTAAATCTTTAACGCCGTAAATGCTGAAGTATTTGCGGTGTTATTTGTTCAGCCCACGCTTTGTAACCCAGTGCACTTGGGTGATAACCATCTTCTGCCATCATCTCTTTTGCGACCACTAATTTACTGCCCACATAGTGGCAACCTTCGTTGCGCTGACACAACCGCTGCAATTCAAAATCCAATAAATAAGCGCGTAACCCTAATAAATATTTAAATGGCGCAGGCAGTGCAGGAAACTGCGCCATAGGAGGAACCTGCGTAAAAAGCACGATTTTGATACCTTGGTTATTTAAAGCCTGAATACTGTCTTGAATGCCATGGTGCCATTGTTTGATCGACGTAAGGCCTGTCGTGTCATTGACGCCCATGGTAATAATGGCAAAATCCGCTGAACGTTTATTACGCTTAATACATTCGTTGATACCACCAAATCGTATGCCATTTTGCCCTGTGATCTTGCACTCAACACTCATGTTGTTTCTAGTGGACAGTTCATTACTTAATGCATAGCAAAGCTGTGCGCTTAGCCCTTGTGATAATTCTTTTACGCCGACGCCAGCAACCGTTGACTCCCCAAAGTGAAGAAAGGTTAATGTTGGTTCATGTGTGCCGTGACGAACGCATGTGTCACCTTGCGCTTCTGGTAAGCGCAGAGCGGTCTTTTTGATGTAGAGTGCTTGTGGCACACACAATAAAAAAAGAGGCGTTAGTAAATACCAACTTAGCTGGAGCAAATAACGGGCATAAAGCATGGTTAACGTAATCGTTGTTGTAAGTAGGGCAGTATATCCTGATTAAACCATGAATGTTTTTTGAGCCAAATTTGATTGCGAGGGGAAGGGTGCGGTAAACAAATTAAGCCGTGCGGTGCGTTTTGAGTATGCCGCACTCGCTCTGTTAGAGTCGGGTGCTGTTTTAAAAACTCAGTGCCTGCTAAGTAATGTTGTTGCGCATATTGGCCAATGAGCAGAGTCGTTTCGATATTAGGTAGGGTTTGCAGTAATTGAGAGTGCCATTGTGGCGCGCATTCTTTTCTGGGTGGTAAATCGCCGCTTTTTCCTTTACCTGGATAGCAAAACCCCATTGGCATGATGGCCACTTGTTGTGGGTCGTAAAACTCGCAGTCGCTCATCTGTAGCCATTCACGTAAGCGTTTACCACTTGCATCGTTCCATGGGATGCCGCTTTGTTGCACTTTGAGTCCAGGTGCTTGGCCAATAATCAATAAACGTGCTTGTGTGCTGGCTTGTACAACTGGCTTAGGTGCAAAGGGCAGGTGATCTGCGCAGACGGTGCATTGGCTGATTGTTTGGAGTAGAGGAATAAGTGCCATGGCTAAATAATAGGCATAAAAAAACGGGTCAAACTGAGTTTGACCCGTTTTTTTATAAAATGCTTACTCAGCCATTTCTTTTAGTTTTTTCAGTGGGCGAATTTTAACTGCGATAGATGCAGGTTTCGCTTTGAAAACAGTCTCTTCACCAGTGAAAGGGTTGATACCTTTACGGGCTTTTTTAGCTGGTTTTTTAACAGCTTGAATTTTTAGCAGGCCAGGAAGAACGAATTCACCCACAGCGCGCTTTTTAACGTGACGCTCAATTACATCGCCTAGATTGTCTAAAACGGCTTGAACCTGTTTTTTAGTCAGTTCAGTGTTTTCTGCAATTTCAGTTAAAATTTGAGTTTTGTTATAACGGTCAGCAATCGCAGTCATTTTCTTTGCTGGAGCTTTAGCCGCTGCTTTTACAGGTGCTTTTACAGGTGCTTTTTTTGCTACTGCTTTTTTAGCCACTGCTTTTTTTACTACTGCTTTCTTTGCTGTTTTCTTAGCTGCCATAGCTGTGTCCTTGTTGTTTTTGTGCTTAGTTAAAGGAATATACAAACAACTAAGACAGGCAGGCAAGTAAAAAAGTAAAAAAATGCCTATTTTTTAGCTTTTTTTATGTGAAGCTGTTTTACGGCTTGATTAAAGTGGTCTACCCAGATAGGGCAAAAAAGCGAACCGGCTTGCTGATTAATTTCAACAATGGCTCTAACCATGGGGCGTTGTTGGGTCTGTTTATGGGCACGGGTTTGGGTGATGGCTTCAAATGTGTCCACAATGGCCAGTAATTTTGCGCCTTCACATATTTCGTTTTCTTTGAGTGCACTGGGGTAGCCACTACCATCGAGTCGCTCGTGGTGGTGCAGAATAATTTCAGATGCGCTTGCCCATACATCAAAGCTGTTGATGAGTTGGTGAACAAGTTGTACGTGGCTTTTTACCCATTGCCAATCCTGGCGACTCAAAGAGCTGGCTTTATCTGCCATACCCTTTGGGAAAAACGCCATGGCAAGGTCATGCAAATATAACGCGGCTTGCAGCTGATGAGTTTCGATTGGGTTGCCAGCTAGGTGGTTCATGTACATGGCCAGCTCGAACATACGTTCTGTGCGACCAGGTCCATACGGGCTGCGTTGATCAACCAATAAGCTCAGTTGTAAGAAAAAGGCCACTTCTTCGTTGATTTCTTCTTGGGTGAAGTAAAGTTTGTTCTCCACTTCGGTTATCTCCTCAGTGGGTGTGGTTTCAGGTGCTAGGTACTGAAGCGTCACCACAATTTGTTCGTCGTAATCACTGCCATTTAAGGTGGCAAGCTTGCTAATTAGGTCGGCCGCTTTACCGTAGGATTGTTCATTAAAGTCATCAATGCCTGTGATAAATTTATCCAGTTCATTAAATGTGATATCAAGGCTGAGTAATAAAACGTCTCCGAGTGAGGGCGTATACAGGTTCTGCTGTTTTCTTAATGTATCTAGAATGTCTTCAATCGCTTGCAGCAATGGCAGATATTGGCTAATACCCATAATACCAAGGTCGCCTTTCACCGTGTGCACGTCACGAAAAAGCAGGTTAATGATGTCGACACTGTCAGGCTTGCCTTCAAGATTAAGCAGATGGTCATTACAGCATTGACGCTTTTCTTCTAGCTCATCTTTTAGATCATTGACGATTTCAGCATCAAAATTGGCGATTGTTACATTTGCCATGACATCTCCTTGTATAAATAAAGCATAGCAGGGCCACACAAGATGTCGGAATTTCGTGCAAAATGGGTATAATGCTCGCCTTTTGATAAATCAGATTATATTGAGGCGTGTTTAACCTCGCTATAAGAATGAAGTGGCCGTGGGTCACACAGAGGTAAATAGCCGATTAAGCAGTGATATCCCTGCTATCGGTGAAGGCGGTAAACCTCGTGAATGCGTTTGTTCACATATCCGCACCATTTGCACTTATTAGGGATTGGCCCTTTTGTGCGACGAATAATCGACATATTTAATAAGATAGACTTGGGAATTCAGTATGCGCAGCCATTACTGTGGTGAAATTACAGAAAAATTGGTCGATGAGACCGTAACATTTTGCGGTTGGGTACACCGTCGTCGTGACCACGGTGGCGTTATCTTTCTTGATGTACGTGATCGTGAAGGTTTGGTTCAGGTCGTATTTGACCCAGACACGGTTGATGCCTTCAATGCCGCGGACAGTGTCCGTAGTGAATACGTGATCCAAATTACCGGTCTTGTGCGTGCACGCCCAGCCGGCAGTGAAAACGAGAACATGACCACGGGTAAAATTGAGATACTTGGTAAAGAAATTACCATTCTTAATAAAGCCAATACGCCTCCGTTCCCACTGGATGATTACAGCCCAGTCGGTGAAGACGTGCGTCTTAAGTACCGTTATATGGATTTACGTCGTGACGAAATGCAGCACAACTTGCGTTTCCGCCACAAAGTGACCATGCAAATTCGTAATATTCTGGATGATCAAGGTTTCTTAGACATCGAAACCCCAATTCTAACGCGCGCTACCCCAGAAGGTGCTCGTGATTACTTGGTGCCAAGCCGTACTCACCAAGGGTCGTTCTTTGCATTGCCACAGTCGCCACAGTTGTTTAAACAGCTATTGATGGTGTCGGGTTTTGACCGTTATTACCAAATTGCTAAATGTTTCCGTGATGAAGATTTACGTGCAGACCGTCAGCCTGAGTTCACTCAGATCGATATGGAAGCGTCGTTCATCGAAGAAAAAGACATTATGGGTTCCGCTGAAAGCATGGTTAAAGCCATCTTTAAAGAGCAGTTGAACATTGATCTTGGCGAATTCCCGCACATGCCTTACAGCGAAGCCATGAGCCGTTACGGTTCTGATAAGCCTGATTTGCGTATTCCTATGGAATTAGTAGACGTGGCTGAATTCCTACAAGACATCGAATTCAAAGTATTCGCAGGCCCAGCAAAAGACCCTAAAGGTCGTGTTGCCGCGCTTAAAGTACCGGGTGGCGCTGAGCTGTCTCGTAAGCAAATCGATGAGTACACCAAGTTTGTTGGTATTTACGGTGCCAAAGGTTTAGCTTGGATTAAAGTGAACGAAATCGAAAAAGGCGTTGAAGGCCTACAGTCGCCAATTATTAAGTTCATCGGCAATGATAACACCATGAAGATCATGGAAAAAATCGAAGCGAAGAACGGCGACATCGTATTCTTTGGTGCCGATAAAGAAACCATCGTAAACGAAGCGTTAGGTGCACTGCGTGTTAAATTAGGTCTAGACCTAAACATGCTAACCAAAGAATGGGCACCAATGTGGGTTGTTGATTTCCCAATGTTTGAAGAAACCTCAGACGGCGGCCTAACAGCCATTCACCACCCATTCACTGCACCTTCTTGTACGCCAGAAGAACTTAAATCTGACCCAGCCAATGCATTGTCTCGTGCCTACGACATGGTATTGAACGGTTGTGAGCTAGGTGGTGGTTCGATTCGTATTCACGATCAAGACATGCAAAAAGTGGTTTTCGAAATTCTGAAAATCTCTGAAGAAGAGCAGCGTGAGAAGTTTGGCTTCTTGCTAGACGCGTTGCAGTTTGGTGCGCCGCCACACGGTGGTTTGGCCTTCGGCCTTGATCGCATGATCATGCTAATGACAGGCTCTGAAAGCATCCGTGAAGTAATCGCGTTCCCTAAAACGCAATCAGCAGCATGTGTGATGACCATGGCACCCGGTGTGGTTGAAACGAAAAACCTACGTGAAGTGGGTATTCAGTTGCGCGCCAAAGAGACTAAATAATACAAAGGCGTTTTTAACGCCTGCGATTTGTTTAGTTAAAAAAAGAAGCCCTAGGGCTTCTTTTTTTTGCCTTAACGCTTCGTTTGTAAGGAAGCACTACCTAAAACAGAGTGTTTCAAAAAAACAACTGAGTTTAATAAGAATCAATTTGTTAGGCTTATTATTTCCATTTTTGAATTAACGGATTAATTATGCGCCAATCAATCATGGCTATCGTTATGGCGGTGTTTTTGAATGCCTGTGGTGGCAGTTCTCAAGATGAGCCTGAAGACGATATTGTGAATAGTAATGTTTTACGTGTTCCAGTGGTTGTTCATGTTTTGTATGAAGAGGATGATCCTGAGACCAATATCAGTGATGAGAAAATACATTCACAAATAGCCGTCTTGAATGAAGATTTCCGAGCTAAAAACCCTGACATAGTAAATGTGCCAAGTGAGTTCAAAGAATTTGTCGCCGATACGGAAATAGAATTTTATCTGGCCACAACTGATCCAGATAACCAGTTAACCACAGGTATTACCAGAACATTATTCCAAGGCGACAGGGATATATTTTTTAGTAATGGTGGTGGCCATGACGCATGGGACTCCGAGCGCTATTTGAATATGTGGGTATACGATAACCGTGATCGCAATGGTGTTGTTAATAATCCTGGTTCAGGGCAATTTCCTGGGCATGATCCGTTGACAGATGGTGTGGTTATTTCTTACTTGGCGTTTGGCACGGTTGAACCCCTACATGACGGTTTTGAGCGAGGCCGTACCGCCGTTCATGAAATTGGTCATTGGTTAAATTTGTATCATATATACGGGCGCAGTGGCGAAGATGATGGCACCTGTGATGGTGGTGATTTAGTGGATGACACTCCAAATTCTAAATCGGCTTATGGTGGTAATCCAACGCACCCATCGGCCAGTTGTGGTAGCAATGACATGTTCATGAATTTTATGGATTACTCAAGAGATGAGTCGCTTATCATGTTTACTAAAGGTCAGAAAAAACGCATGCGTGATACCTTGAGCGCAACCGGTGGGCGTGCGGCATTGTTTAATTATATTTCTCAAAAGTAAGCATTGTCGGTGATGGTTGTTTGATTGGATGCATTAAAATCGAATTTAGTTTTTTTGCATCCTGCAGGATTATTGATTATGACTAAACGCCGTTAAATATAACCGCTGGCGGGTTCATTAAAAAAACAACAGGCTTTACTTGCTCAACCCACGCGGTATTCAATGTCACTTCTTCATACTGCCAATAAATTTCATTATTCTTTTCTATGCGATAACGCCATTGGTATTTGGCTTGTACCCAGCTGTTATTTGAGTCTTTGTTTAAATTCGCAATATGGCTTATTTCACCTTCTTCATCTTCATAGGCAAGATGAAATTGCTGTTCAGTGTGTGAAATTATAAAGCGATCTAATTGAGCGCGGCCATCGGGCAGTAGGGTTTTGCTTATGATACGGCCAGCGTTTTTCTCGCTTAGCCGTTCAGCGTTGATGCTCTCAAGCGGTTCTGTTGTGAAATCCAGCGCATGCTGATCAAGTACACACGGCGTGTCGAACAGCATGAATTCTGGCTGTGATGCGATTGGGTAAATATCTGCGGTGCTGGTAATCGCGGCTTGGTGTTCTGGCCGGCGTTGGCTTTTATCCCATTGCTTTAAAACCAATTGAAAAACGAGCGTACTCATAATGTCTGACGGAGCCTGTGTCGATTGCAGTTTGCTTTGCCCATTATGCATCAAATAAGTGGAAACAAAAAAGAAGCCCTTGGGCTTCTTTAAATATCAGGCAGTGAACTTAAGTAGCCGTTAGATTTTCTCAATCAGTAACGTGCCCACATACTTACCGCTGTTGAAATGCTTGCCGTCTTCAAAGTCACTGTCCGCACGGTCTGAGCTGAGTAATGTGATGGATAAGCTTTGTGAGCTAGTATCGCTGTTGCTTGAAGTAAAGCTGACGCCGTTATCGGTACCTGCATCGTACAGCTTAAGGTCAACGGTTTGGCTCTCAATCCATTGACCCTGTTCGTCTTGTAACGCTAAGCCATGCACGCCCACAAACCAGTCTGGGCTCGGTGCAATCATACTTACAAGGGTCAGCAATGGATAAGTGGTCGAAGTTTTAAAGTCAATGCTCACGCTGCCGCTGCCTGAGTTAATTTTGCCGGCTTGTATGCGCCCTTGGCTGTAACCGGATGTTTTAGCGGATTGAATTTCGGTATTGAATGCAGAAGTACTGCCGCTTTCGGCCATGCTTTCAATGCCAGCCGTTGCTGGTTGGCTATCCGGTGCCCAGAACACAACTTGCTCGTTATGAACCGTGCCCACTAATGGCGACCAATGAGCGCCGCCTGGGTAGTTAGTCGGAAAATCTGTGCTGTTCCATTGTGTGGTAAAGGTTGCTCGGTAAGACACATCACCGGTTGTATCGCTTTCGACTGTGTCGCTGCTTGAGCCGCAGCCTGCAAGGGTAAGTAAACTGCTGCCAATGACGGCTAAAAATAGATTTTTCATGGGCGGTATCCATAGTTTGTCGTAACTGTTAAGAAGCGTAAAGAGAAGGAAAGTTCCCATGATGCAAGCCAGTACTAGGTAAATGACAAGAACTGGGTAAAATAGCCCTACGTTTATTTGAGCACGATTATGTCCATTATTTTAGGAATTGACCCCGGTTCGCGCCTAACAGGCTTTGGTGTGATTGAAGCCCAGGGCAGTAAATTGCGTTATATCACCTCGGGTTGCATTCGCATTGATATCTCTAAAGATCTCGCATTTCGCCTAAAGCAGATCTTTACCTGTGTGACGCAAATTATTGAGGAAACCACTCCCAATGAATTTGCCATTGAGCAAGTGTTTATGGGGAAGAACGTCGATTCGGCACTTAAGCTTGGTCAAGCACGGGGCAGTGCGATTGTGGCCGCCAGTATGAAAGACCTTCCAGTATTTGAATATGCCGCCCGCTCAGTTAAGCAAGCGGTTACTGGTCGAGGGGCGGCGGATAAAGAACAGGTGCAGCACATGGTTCAAATCTTATTGAGCTTACCCGGTAAACCTCAAGCTGATGCGGCCGATGCCTTGGCCATTGCCATCACCCATGCTTATTCATCACAAAATCTTGTAGCGCAAGCGGGCGGCAGTAAGCAAAAAAATGGTCGCCTAAAGGTGTTTTAACACCCGTAGCTAGCCATCGCCCTAAGGATTGGGTAACCTATACTGATTATAAATACAGTATTCACAATAATAAGCAGCGCTTTCTATGATTGGTCGTATTAGTGGCACCCTAGTTGAAAAACAATCCCCTGAGTTATTAATTGATGTCAATGGCATTGGCTATGAGGTGCTTGCGCCCATGACCACCATTTACAAATTGCCAGAGCTAGGGCAGCAAGTGTCTTTGCATACTCATTTTGTGGTGCGTGAAGATGCGCAGCTGTTGTATGGTTTTTCGGATAAGCAGCAGCGATCTCTCTTTCGCGCGTTGATTAAAGTCTCCGGTGTGGGTCCAAAGCTTGCCTTAGCAATTTTGTCGGGCATCGAAGCGCAATCGTTTGTGCGCTCTATTCATGATGGCGATACCGCTACGCTAGTACGCATTCCGGGCATTGGTAAGAAAACCGCTGAGCGTTTAGTCGTCGAAATGAAAGATCGCCTAAAAGAGTGGCAAGTTGATAGTGACTTGCCATTGATGGCGGCCGCGAATCCTCAGCCTATGGATCAAGTCCATTGGGTACAGGAAGCGGAAGGTGCTTTGATTGCGCTAGGTTATAAACCTACCGAAGCGGCAAAAGCCATTTCGGCCATTAAAGTACCAGTCACCTGTGCAGAGGATTTAATCCGTTTTGCATTAAAAGGCATGTTGAAGCAGTAGTTAGAGACAGTCATTAAGAGAAACAGCCATGATAGAAAGTGATCGCTTTGTGAGTGCTGAGCCTGTAGAGCTCGTTCAAGCAGAGACACCACAAGACCGCGCAATACGTCCGACAAAATTAGCAGACTATGAGGGTCAGCCTGCGGTCCGTGAGCAAATGGAAATTTTCATTGGCGCCGCTAAAGCCCGACAAGAAGCACTTGATCATACTTTGATATTTGGCCCGCCGGGCTTAGGTAAAACGACGCTTGCCAATATTATGGCTAATGAATTAGGCGTCAGTATTAAGTCAACGTCAGGACCGGTACTTGAAAAAGCAGGCGACCTTGCCGCGTTGCTGACCAACCTTGAAGAAGGGGATGTATTGTTCATTGATGAAATACATCGCTTAAGTGCCTCGGTTGAAGAAGTATTGTATCCCGCCATGGAAGATTACCAATTAGACATCATGGTCGGCGAAGGCCCTTCTGCGCGTTCAATTAAAATTGATTTGCCGGCGTTCACATTAATTGGTGCAACTACACGTGCGGGACTATTGACCTCACCATTACGTGACCGCTTCGGTATCGTACAGCGTTTAGAGTTTTATAATGTGGCGGACTTAACCGGTATCGTAAGTCGCAGTGCCAGTTTATTAGGCGTTGAAGTCGATGATCATGGCGCAAAAGAAATTGCCGTGCGTGCACGTGGCACGCCTCGTATTGCGAATCGATTATTACGACGAGTGCGCGATTACGCCGAAGTAAAAGGGAATGGCGTCGTCACGCAAGACATAGCCGACCTTGCACTTAATATGTTGAATGTTGATACACACGGTTTGGACCACATGGACAGACGACTGCTATTGGCCATGATTGAAAAATTTGGCGGTGGCCCAGTGGGGGTTGATTCATTGGCTGCAGCCATTAGCGAAGAACGCGATACGATTGAAGATGTATTAGAGCCATACCTTATTCAGCAAGGTTTCATGATGCGAACGCCAAGAGGGCGAGTTGTGACGGAGCATGCTTATACCCATTTTGGTTTAACAATAAACACAAGCGAGTAAGTGTGAGCGATTTTAATTGGCCTGTTCGAGTGTATTTTGAAGATACCGATGCTGGAGGGATTGTTTATCACGCTCGATACTTGTATTTTCTTGAGCGTGCACGAACTGAATGGTTACGCCAATTGGGTTTTAATCAATCAATATTAAAACAACAAAATATTTTGTTCGTTGTTAGAGATATGGCCATTAAATGGCAAAAGCCAGCGATCTTAGATGATGCGCTAACGGTCAGTTTGAATGTTGTATCGGTCAAAAAAGCGTCACTCAAAATGCAGCAAAAAATTACAGTCGGCGACGAACAAAAACTACAAGCTGATGTCACTATAGCGTGTATTAATGCTACAAATAAAAAACCAATGGCAATACCACAGGCCATTTTAGAACTCATTACGATAAGTGGTGAGAAAGGAGTTAAGTGTGAATGAATCCATGACCATGTGGTCGTTAATCTCCAATGCCAGTTGGGTTGTGCAAGGCGTTATGCTGATACTGCTTGGCGCTGTGTTTGCTTCATGGGTGATTATTATTCAGCGTCAGCGTGTATTGAGCGCTGCAAAAAATAGCTTTGATAAATTTGAAGATCGTTTTTGGTCAGGCATGGATTTAAGCCAACTTTATAAAGAGATTAACCAAGAACCGCCGGCGTTTGGTGTTGAAAATATTTTCACAGCGGGTTTTCGTGAGTTTAGCCGTTTACGCCAGCAAAGCAGTGCCGACCCAGAAGCCGTAATGGAAGGTACACAACGTGCCATGCGCGTTGCAACCACTCGTGAGTCAGAGTTGTTAGAGTTACATTTACCATTTCTAGCAACCGTTGGTTCCACCAGCCCGTATGTGGGTTTGTTTGGTACCGTTTGGGGCATTATGAATAGCTTTAGAGGCCTCGCTAATGTGCACCAAGCAACACTTGCAACAGTAGCACCGGGTATTGCAGAGGCTTTGATTGCAACAGCAATTGGTTTATTTGCGGCGATTCCGGCGGTGATTTTTTATAACCGCTTTACAACGAAGGTTGATCAAGTGATCAGTAATTATGAAACCTTTGGTGAAGAGTTTATTAGTATTTTACATCGCCAAGTTTATAAAAAAAATAAAGTGCTGCCGGAAACGCCAGTGCCCCCTGTTACAGCAACGGTAGATAACAATGGCTAGGCAGAAACGTCGCCCAATTGCTGAAATGAACGTGGTGCCTTACATTGATGTTATGTTGGTGTTGTTGGTTATATTCATGATTACAGCGCCTCAGCTTACTCAAGGAGTGAGGGTAGATTTACCTAAGGTCGCTAGTGAACCGATTAAATCGGATAAAAACAAAGTCCCTTTAATTGTCACCATTAAAGATAATGGACAATATATTCTTGAGCGTGGCCGCAAAGAAGATAAAGCGGTTAATCTTGAGTATGTGCACAAATATGTGACCAAAATTTTAAAGCAACAGCCCGATACCGACGTATTGGTACGTGGCGATCAATCTGTGGCTTACGGTAAAGTGATCGCCTTAATGAGCACCTTACAAGCAGCGGGTGCACAAGGAATCGGTTTGGTGACTGAAGCGCCGGAGCCTGGTCGCTAATGCAGTTGCACTTTACTGATCCCACTAGCTTTAAGATTCCTATTATTGGCTCAGGGCTTATGATTGTCGTTTTGCTGTTCCTGTTGAGTAATCAATGGATAGGCGAACAAGAGCAGGTGGTGAAAAAGCCGCAGCATATTGCGGCCCGCATTGTGCAACTTAATAAGCCTAAACCTAAAACGGCTTCAATTAAGAAAGCTCAAAAAAAAGCCATTGCAAAGAAAACCAAACCCGTTAAAAAAACAACGCCTAAGCCCATTAAAAAAGTAGTAGAAAAGGCGAAGACTGTCGTCAAAAAAGAACAGACGCCACCAAAGCCATTACCCTTGCCGGGCACTGACTTTCTAGAGGCGCTAGAAAAAGAAGAAGCTTTAAATGCGACAGCGCAAGCTAAGCAAAAGGAAGAGCAGGCTAAAAAAGCGTTAGAAGATCAGCAGCAAGTGACGGATTATAGTAGTCAGATAAATGCATTGATCCAATCGGTATGGCGTTTCCCACCTAGTGCCAAACACGATGAAGAAGTTGTATTAAGAGTGTACCTTGTGCCAACAGGTGAGGTGACAGAAGTGCTTTTATTGCAATCTAGTGGAAATGATGCACTAGATAGAAGCGCAGAACAGGCGGTATGGAAAGTGAGGCACTTTCCTGTCCCTAAAGATGCCGTATTATTTGAAAAACAATTTCGACAAATTGTATTAAAACTGAAACCGGAAAATGCTCGATTATGATGCGTAAATCGCTTTTTATAGTTAGTTTGTTGTTCAGTGTGTTTGCCAAGGCTGAACTGACCATTGAAATTACCCAAGGTATTGCGAGTTCAATACCTATATCCGTTGTGCCGTTTCAAACGGTATCGCTGTCATCTTCTGGTGCTGTGATTGATGATGTTGTACGTAATGACTTAGAAAGGTCAGGGCATTTTTCGGTGCTTGGCCCTAAAGATATGCTGAGTCATCCTCATACCGAGAGCGATTTATATTTTCGTGACTGGCGTTTACTGAAGCAAGAATACGTTGTAATGGGTGTCATTACGGAATTAGCAGGTGATCAGTATCAGATTCGTTACCAATTATTTGATGTATTTAACGAACGAGAGCTGCTTACTCAGACATTAAAAGGGACTGAACAGCAACTACGTGACGTAGCACACCGTATTAGTGACGCAATTTATGAACAATTGACGGGTATTCGAGGGGCCTTCTCAACTAAGATTGCTTATGTGACAACTAACCCTGAGAGAACTCGTTTTAATTTATCAATTGCGGATAGTGACGGAGCCAGAGAAAAAATCATACTTACGTCAAAGTATTCCATATTTTCGCCTGCTTGGGCGCCTGATGGAAAACGCATAGCGTATGTAATGATGGAAGATGCAGGTAGTCGTGTTTATGTGCAGGATATTACAACAGGCAAAAAACAGCTTATCAGTTCAAACCGAGGGTTAAATAGTGCGCCTGCATTTTCACCTGATGGTAATAAACTTGCTGTGACGCTTTCAAAGGATGGAAACCCCGAGATTTACGTGGTTAATTTAACAACACGTAAATGGCTTAGAGTGACGGATCACTATGGTATCGACACTGAGCCAAACTGGATGCCTGATGGTAAACATATTATTTTTACCAGTGGTCGCAGCGGCAGCCCACAAATTTATCGTAAAAATATTGAGACTGGTTATGTAGAAAGGCTAACGTTTGAGGGCAATTACAATGCCCGTGCGCGCCTGGCTCAAGACGGCCGATTCCTTGTTATGGTGCATCAGTCTCAGCAAAGTGGTGAATTTCATATTGCCTCTTTAGATTTAACGCGAGGTTTGTTGCAAATTTTGAGCTCTGACACATATCTTGATGAATCGCCTAGTGTTTCTCCAAATGGAGTTATGGTAATGTATGCCGCAAAGCATAATAAACGAAGTATCTTGGCCGCGGTATCGGTCGATGGTGATGTGAAGTTCTTGGTGCCATCTAAAAGTGGTGATGTAAGAGAACCCGCATGGGGCCCGTATTTAAATTAACTCACACATTAAAAATAAGGTAAAAAAATGCAAAACATGGGAAAAATTTTCGCAGTATCTCTTCTTTCTTTAGCAATCACTGGTTGCGCAAGCAGCGGCGGTACAACTGATGAAGCGGCTACTACAGATACGTCAATTGAAGAAAGCCAAACTCAAGCCGTTCCTGGTTCTCCTGGCCTAGATGTTGTTACAGAAGAGCAAGCTGGCATGGCTGCAAACCCTTTGCTTGAGCAAATGGTTGTCTATTTCGGCTATGATCGTTCTGAAATTCGTCCTGAGTTTAAAGATATTCTAAATGCACACGCTGAATACCTAGTGGCGAACCCACAGGCAAGCGTTTCATTAGAAGGCCATTGTGATGAGCGTGGCACAGTTGAATACAACCTTGCACTAGGTGAGCGTCGTGCTAATACTGTTAAGCGTTACTTGGTTGTTCAAGGTGTAAACCCAAGCCAACTTGAAAGCGTAAGCTTCGGTGAAGAGCGTCCAGCAATGGTGGGTTCTGATGATTCAGCTTGGTCTAAGAATCGTCGCACTGAAATCAACTATCAAGCGCGCTAATGTTTAAACTAGCATCTTTCAAATGGGCTCCTTTGGCACTGTGTGTCATGGGAGCTAATTTTGCTAATGCTGATACTTGGTCGTCTTTGGATAATGCCAAAGGCGTCCCAGTTACGTCAGTTGCCCAAGCACCTGCTGCAAGTAATAATGCAAATAAGGGGTTGAGCACTGCGGCGAGTCAAATGCTGTTCTCTGAAATAGAGATGCTTAAGCAAGAGATTCAGAGTCTACGTTCCACTGTTGAAAAGCAGGGGTATGAGCTTAATAAGTTAAAAACCGAACAAAAACAACGCTATCTAGATCTTGATCGTAGAATGAGTCAGATGTTAGAAGGTCAGAGTGCCTCTACTGCTCCTGTAGCAGGTGTGACAGTCGGTGACGGCCAAGCAGAATACGATGCTGCCTTTTCATTAATGAAACAGCGCAAGCTAGATGAAGCGGCTATTAAATTTAAATCCTTTCTACAAGCGTTTCCCAAAAGTGAACTTGCGGTTAATGGTTATTATTGGCTAGGCCAGATTTATTATAATCAGGGTAACCTCGAAGAAGCTCGAAAAGCGTTCACCATTGTTGTTAATCAATATCCAAATCATCAAAAAACGCCCGATTCAGCCTACAAGTTAGGGGTTGTTTTGCATCGCGTAGGTGATACGGCTAAAAGTAAAACCTTACTTCAGTCTGTTGTTAGTAAATATTCAGATTCTGCCTCGGCTCGTTTTGCCGCTAAATACCTTAAAGATAATTTTAAATAATTTTTTAATTACGCTGATTAATGCCTTTTCCTGCGTGAATGGTTATTTAAACCCTTTGCGACCCCTCGCTTTTGATCCTTTGTGCTTATTTATTGCCGCTGTAGCCCTTTAAATATAAGGAGGTGTGTAAAAATATAGAAAAAAGTCACGTAAGGGGTTGTTTTATATCTGAAAAATAGTATTATTTGCGCCCGCTTTGGGGGTCGTTAGCTCAGTTGGTAGAGCAGTTGACTTTTAATCAATTGGTCGCTGGTTCGAATCCAGCACGACCCACCAAAGCGAAATAAGCGTAGATAAGTTATTGAATTTGTTGACAAAAAATATTTTCAGTATAAAATACGCACCGAGCTTGGGTCGTTAGCTCAGTTGGTAGAGCAGTTGACTTTTAATCAATTGGTCGCTGGTTCGAATCCAGCACGACCCACCATTATTTAAAAAGGCAGAGTATAACTACTCTGCCTTTTTTTATTTGTGCCACAGAATTTTATTGTTCAGCCAAACAAGCTATTTAGCAAAGTCATCCTTATGTTAAAATGCTGGGCTGCTTATCTAACACAGATGTATTTTCCGTTATGACACAGTCAACCATTGCAACCGATCAAGTGGTTCATGCTTGGGTACAAGACCATTTAGAGCACGGCGTTCAGCAAGACATGAATGCCGAGCAGATGTCTGCTTATGTGAAACGCATAAAGCAGCTATTGGTTGAGAAAAACGCCGTCCTTGTTGCTCACTATTACACTGATCCTATTATTCAAGCGTTAGCAGACGAAACCGGTGGTTGCGTGGCTGACTCTCTAGAAATGGCTCGATTTGGTCGTGATCATAGCGCCCAAACACTGGTTGTTGCCGGTGTGAAGTTTATGGGTGAGACAGCCAAGATCTTAAGCCCTGAAAAAACCGTGCTCATGCCTACCCTAGAAGCGACTTGTTCGTTAGATATAGGTTGCCCTATTGATGAATTCAACGCCTTCTGTGATCAGCACCCAGACCGTAAGGTCGTTGTTTATGCGAATACATCGGTAGAAGTTAAAGCACGTGCTGATTGGGTTGTGACCTCCAGTATTGCACTTGAAATTGTGCAGGAGTTAATGGAGCAAGGTGAAAAAATTATCTGGGGGCCTGACCAGCATTTAGGGAATTATATTCAGCGTATGACCGGTGCCGATATGCTGATGTGGAATGGCTCTTGTATTGTCCATGAAGAGTTCAAAGCCAAAGGTCTTGAGGATCTTAAGAAGGTTTACCCTGATGCGGCTGTACTTGTTCACCCTGAGTCGCCAGAGTCAGTAGTAAAAGTCGCGGATGTCGTGGGCAGTACCTCGCAAATTATTAAAGCGGCGCAAACCATGGATAATCAAACGTTTATTGTGGCAACAGATAAAGCGATCTTTTATAAGATGCAGCAAATGGCGCCGGGTAAGGTTTTCATTGAGGCGCCTACTGGTGGTACCGGTGCAAGTTGTAAAAGCTGTGCTCACTGCCCTTGGATGGCGATGAATGGCTTGGATAACCTAGAGTCATGCTTAGACCAAGGCTTAAATGCAGTTGAGGTAGATGATGAAGTTGCAGCTAAAGCTATGGTCTCATTGAATCGTATGCTCGATTTTGCAAAAGAGCATGGTGTGCAGGCCCAGGGTCGTAGCTTCTAATGTATTCAACTAAAGGCGACTTAAAACTTTAAGTCGTCTTTGGCGCTTGATATATCTCTTGCGCGCTGTTCGATGCGCGCTGATAGTAAAAAATTCCCTTTTGATAATTCTAATGCGATTTTTAATTGCTGCAGTGCTTTTTTACTTTGTCCGGTTAAAAACAAAAACTCGGCGCGTGCTCGATGCAATGCAATGATGTTGTCTGCTTTTCCTTGTGCTTCAGATAATTGTTGCCAGATATAAGGGTCATTTGGACGAATGCGAGAATGGCTTTGCAGTACATCGGCGGCGTCATGATATTGCTCTGTGTCCATCAGCATGCCCACATAACTCATGGTAAGTGGGTGGTTGTCTGGGTTAAGGCTTAACTGTTCTTTTGTATGGTCGATTGCGTCTTGTTTTTTGCCTGTGTGGAATAAAATACGAGCATACAGTGCTTGATAGGTGATGCGCTGAGAATCCGTTTCAAGCAAGAATTTTGCGTGCGTTAAAGCGTCTTGGTATTTTTTTTGTTCGGCCAGTAATATGGCCAATGCATAGCGAATAATGTGTCGTTCTTGTGGGTCATTTACTTTTTTAAGTTGGCTTTGGTAGTGCGCTAAATTATGGCTTTGTTTTTTGTACTGTAAAAGCGTGTAGGTGCGCATAAGTTGATATTCGATGTCTTCAACGTTTGCAGTTACTTTCATGGCGTCGACGCGGGCTGCCGCGTCACTGATGCGATTTTCTGTAACGGGGTGGGTTAGCAAAAATTCAGGTGGGCGTTCACTGTATTTATGAGCTTCGTACATTTGTCGAAACATGTCAGGCATGCCGTGAGGGTTTATTTCTGCGCTAACAAGTGTGTGCATGCCAAGGCGGTCGGCTTCACGCTCCCAGTCGCGGCTGTAGTTTAAAGACCATTGGGTTGCTGCTGCTTGGCTGGTCATTAGGCCTGCAAAGCCGGCCTCTGTGTTGTTGGTTGCCAGTAGCATGATGCTACCGAGTAGTGTTGCCAGTGCAATGGGTGTTTGCTTGCGACTTTCATCTATTTGCCGAGCAAAGTGGCGCTGACTTAAATGGGCGAGTTCGTGTGCAAGTACGGCTGCAAATTGTGCTTCATTTTTTGCGTGTATGAATAAACCGGCGTTGATGCCAATGACACCACCAGGGACGGCAAACGCATTTAATTGCTTGTTGTCTAGAATAACAATTTCGAGTCTGCGATCGCTCACTTGGCTATTACTCGCAAGGCGATAAATAAGGTTTTCTGTGTATTCGGTTAGTTCTGCATAGTGCAGTGATGAAACTTGTGATCTTAAGTTACGAAGCCAAGCTCTGCCTAGTGTATGCTCTTGTCCAATTGAAATAAGCCCAGACGACGCATCGCCTAAGCTAGGAAGGTCGTTGTTGGCACTAAGGCTTGGAAAACTCGCTAGGAGTATTAAACAAGCTAAAATGTAAGGCATACACTTCCTTATAGATTAAGTTCGCCAGTTAAAAGCTTTTAGAATAATATTAGCCCGAATTCTAGTTATTGGGCGTGTAAATGGTATCACAGTCATTCGATATGTTATTAGACGTTAGTGGTTTGCGCTGTCCAATGCCGTTATTGAAAACGAAACAAGCATTAAGTTCCATGTCGTCTGGCCAAGTTGTGAAGGTCGTTTGCACGGATGCTGGATCTTGGCGAGACATACCTGCGTTTGTTGAATTAACCTCTCATGCTTTGTTGTCTTTAAAGCACAGTGATGAGCAATTTATTTTTATGATTCAAAAAGGAGAATAGACTTAATATGTCTATGATGCGCCTAATTAGAGGCTGGGTAGAGCAGTATTTTTCAGATGAAGAAGCACTTTTTCTTTTGCTGTTGTTGGTTGTTGGTTTTGTCATTGTACTAACGCTCGGTACTGAGTTAGCACCGGCTATCGCCAGTGTGATTGTTGCTTATTTATTGCAAGGGCCTGTACTTGCGCTTAAGCGATACGGTGTAGGCCATACGTTGGCCAGTGTGATTGTGTTTATGGTGTTTATTGTGGCGTGCTTAGCCATCATGTTTATTATCGTGCCGGCTGTGTGGGGGCAGGTGACGCAATTATTTACTGAGTTGCCTAATATGCTTTCTAAGGGTCATGATCTTATGGTGATTCTGCCTGAGCGTTACCCGCAATTATTTGATCAAGACCAAATTAAAACGCTGACTAAAACCATTGGAGAAGAGGTAGGGCGTGTTGGTCAATTAGCCTTGTCCTTTTCTTTATCAAATTTACCCAATGTAGTGGCGATTCTTATATATCTGGTTTTGGTGCCTATTTTGGTTTTCTTTTTCTTGAAAGACGGGAACATGATGGTTCGTTGGTGGGTGTCTTTGATGCCATCAAAGCGTGTCTTGATCGGTCAAGTTTGGCGTGAAATGGATGAGCAGTTTGCTAACTATATTCGAGGTAAAGTGGTCGAGATTGGAGCTGTCGGTGTTGTGACGTATGTGGCGTTTGCCATTATGGACCTGCGCTACGCGGCCTTGCTGGCTATTTTAGTGGGTCTATCAGTGGTTATCCCTTATATCGGTGCAGCGGTTGTCACCATTCCGGTTGTTATGATTGCTTACTTCCAATGGGGGCTCAGTTCCGATTTTTATTATCTTGTGGTGATCTACTTTGTTATTCAAGCGCTCGATGGCAATGTACTGGTGCCATTGTTGTTTTCTGAAGCGGTCAATTTACACCCTGTGGTGATCATTTTGGCGGTTCTGTTGTTTGGTGGGCTGTGGGGGTTATGGGGGGTGTTTTTTGCAATTCCACTCGCAACCATATTCAAAGCAGTCCTGACAGCTTGGCCAAAAGGCGTTCAAGCGGTTCAGCAAGAGCCTGATACTCAGGCATAACGTTCAAAACACTGATTTAAAGGGGGTTATCCCCCTCATTATGGTCTGGCGGGCCTTGCCACAAACGGGCTGCGCCAGTACCATTGCGCTCTATTTTTATATCGTTCTCGGAGAAGGTACATGATCACCGGAAGCATCGTAGCTTTAGTGACACCAATGGAAGCAACAGGGGCTGTGGATTGGAATGCCCTGAAGAAATTGGTGGAGATGCACATTGAGAAGGGTACAGCCTCAATTGTTGCAGTTGGCACATCAGGCGAGTCCGCTACGCTAGACCCTCAAGAGCATCTTGAGGTGATTGGTCAGGTTGTAAACTGGGTTGATGGTCGTATTCCTGTTATTGCTGGTACGGGTGCTAACTCAACCGCTGAGGCAATTCACTTGACCAAAGAAGCTCAGCGCTTAGGTGCGGACGCTGTTTTGTTAGTGACGCCTTACTATAATAAGCCAACTCAAGAAGGTTTATTTTTGCACCATAAGGCCATTGCTGAGGCCGCAAGTATCCCTCAAATTTTATATAATGTACCGGGTCGAACGGCTTGTGATATGTTGCCTGAGACAGTTGAGCGCTTGGCCCAGTTTGAAAATATTCTTGGTATTAAAGAAGCCACGGGTGATATTGATCGTGCTCGTGATGTAATTGCGCGTGTTGGTGATCGTATGGCGGTTTATTCTGGCGATGATGAAACCGCTTATGAGTTAATCCTAGCCGGTGGTAAAGGCAATATTTCTGTGACGGCAAATGTTGCGCCAGAGCAAATGGCAAAACTATGCGCGTTAGCATTAGAAGGTAAAGCGGAAGACGCTAAGGCGATGAATGATGAGTTAATGTCATTGCACGGCGCTATGTTTTTAGAGTCTAACCCGATTCCTGTTAAGTGGGCATTGCATGAAATGGGCTTAATTGGCCCTGCCATTCGTTTGCCTTTAACCCCGTTATCAGAGCCAATGCGGGAACCTTTGCGTCAAGCATTGGGTCAATGGAAGCTCATTAAATAATTATAAGATTGGAGTACCTGATGCGCTTAGGTGTGTTGTTTGTTTTGTTCCTTGCGTTAAACGGCTGTAGTTGGTTATTCCATGATCGTAATGATGACTACTTAGCGAGTGAAGTAAAACCTAATATCCAAGTACCAAAACAGGTTGCTGATGTTTCTTTGAAACCTCAGTTACCGATACCGGATGTTAAAGAGCCATTAAAGATTACTGAGTTTGTACTACCAAGACCTAACAAGCTTGAGCTTACCGATTTAGACGCGTCACGTTCGACGAGTTTATCTGAATTGAGCCAAGTAACATTAGAAACCGATCTTTTAAAGGATGGTAATGGTACGCCGATTTTACGTCTTAATATTGAGTTTGCGCGTGCTTGGGCTGAATTAGGTGAGGCCCTTAAAAAGGCTGATATTAAAATCACTGATTTAAATCGCAGCATTGGTACGTATTACATCGAATTGACGAAGCCTGGTAACCCTGACGATGTTGGCTTTTGGGCCGGATTGTTTGGTGGTGAGCCTGAGCCTATTCAAGTGCTATTACAGGTTAAGTTGAACCAAGCTCGATCAGGTGTGTATGTCGCGATTCATGAAGATGCTGATAATCTTGCTGAAGATGCACAAGCACAAACGTTGTTGGAAAAGATTCAAGAAAAACTCTAGTGCGATTTTGTAGTATTGGCAGTGGCAGTAAAGGTAATGGCACCCTAATTCAAAAGGGTGACACCTGTATTCTTATTGATGACGGTTTTACTTTGAAAGAAGTTGAAAACCGTTTAGCGCAAAAAGGGCTCACGCCTTTGAATTTAAGTGCTGTGCTCATTACACATGAGCACGGCGATCACATTAAGGGGGTTGGCCCCCTTGCTCGAAAATATCGAATCCCCGTTTATTGCTCCCACGGTACATCTTTACATGAAGGTTTAGGTGTTATCCCAAGTCTAAAGGTTATTGATAGCCATAGTGATTTTACGATTGGCGAGTTGACTGTATCTCCTGTGGTGGTGCCTCATGATGCTCGTGAGCCGACACAATTTGTCGTCACAGATGGCGAATTTACAGTTGGCGTTTTGACCGACCTTGGCAGTCTTACGCCTTATATTATTGATAAGTATCGTTATTGTCATGGTTTGTTAATCGAAACCAATCATGATGTTGCGATGCTCCGAAGAGGGCCTTATCCGCCAAAATTAAAAGTGCGCGTAGAAGGGTCTTTAGGGCATTTAAATAATGAACAGGCTGCGCAATTCTTAATGCAAGTGGAGCAGGAGCAATTGCAGTATGTTGTTGCCACGCATATAAGTGAGCAGAATAACCAAGCAGAGTTGGCGATTCAAAATATTTGCTCTGCTTTAGGGTGTGACCCGCAGTGGGTGATAATGGCAAATCAAGAAACTGGTTTTGATTGGCGTCAGCTTGCGCCTGTTGAGCAATTTAATAAGAAAAAAACGCGCGTATAGTGAGAATCCGCACATATGTCTCATAGTTTGGCTGTGTTTTATGTGTAGTTGTGATTAAATTTGGCCAAATCTATTGATCATGGTAGCGTTAAGCCTTGATTGATATGACGATTACTTTTTGAAGGAAGATAAAAATGAAAAAAATCCTTGCTGCAGCTGTCGTTGCTGCTACGTTGCCCCAAGCTGCTAGTGCGCTGCCTTTAGTTGATTTTTATGCAGGTGGTTATTATTGGGATCAAACGGTATCAGGTGATGCGGGTTCAGGTTCTAATCAAGCTGATTTAGACGATGATTTAAATTTGGATGCTGATGGTCAAAATGTTTTGTATTTTGCATTCGAACACCCAGTACCTGTTTTGCCAAATATCAAAATTAAAACGACCGACATGAGTTCAGATGGTAATGGTCAGGTTTCAAGTGGCTTCAAATTAGGTGACGGAACTACAGTTGTTGGTACGGCTAATGTTGCTTCAAAATTAGACTTGTCGCATACCGATTACACGCTTTACTGGGGTCTGCCTCTGCCAATCGTAACACTGGATTTTGGTTTTACAGCGCGTCAGTTTGATGGTTCTATGGAAATGTCTGGTGATTACGCTGCATCAGCGCCATTGGATGTAACTGTGCCAATGCTTTATCTAAAAGCGGGTGCTGATATTCCTTTGACAGGGCTTTCTTTCGGCGGTGATGTGAATGTTATTTCTTATGAAGATAGCGGTATTACGGACTTTGATTTAAACATCACATATGTATTGCCAGTCATTCCTTTATTGGATGTCGGTATTACGGCTGGTTACCGTAGTTTTGATCTGGAAATTAACCCAGATGATTTCGGTGGTAGTGATGATGATTTGAACGCTAAAGCAACGATTGCGGGTCCATACCTTGGTTTGAGTCTTCATCTTTAAGTTTTAGTATTCATTTTAAAGCCAGTTCGCTGGCTTTTATTTTAGTTGTATTGTGGACCTGATTTTACTAAGTTGGTTTGGCTTATGTTGATTGTAAGGTTTAAAAGGATAGTGCTTGCGTGCTTATTGGTTGGTTTGTTTGGCTGTGGTAATGATATTACGCGGTTAAGTGACGATGAGCTGAGGCAGAAAATACACGGATGTGATTATGCGCTGGATTTAACGGTAGCAGAACATCAAGTCTGTGAGAATTATCATCGAGAGTGTAAGCGTCGTTTAAACGAAGGGCGCTTTGTTTGTACATAAATAGAAGAGAAATAAGATATGCGTAAATTACCTATGGTTGCCATTGTATCTGCTGCGTTGTTAGCAGGTTGTGGCGAAAAAGAAGTGGCTTTAGAAAGCAATGTAGACAAAATGAGCTACGGCATTGGCATGAGCATGGCTCGTAGCGTGACTGGTCAGCCGATTGACATTAATACAGAAGCCATGATTGCAGGCCTTCAAGATGTATTGAATGAACAGCCAGCGCGTTTAGAAGAAGATGTAATCCGTGAGGCGTTTGCGGCTGTACGTGAAGAGCAAATGGCTAAGCAGCAGCTAGAATCTGAAGGTATGCTAAAAGAAGGTGCTGACTATCTAGTTGAAACGGCTAAGAAAGACGGCATTAAAGCGACAGAAAGTGGTTTGCTTTATGAAGTGCTAGCGGAAGGTAAGGGTGATATGCCATCTGAAACTGACACAGTTGAAGTACATTACCAAGGTACTTTGATTGACGGTTCTGTTTTTGATAGTTCAATTGAACGTGGTGCGCCTGCTAAGTTCCCAGTTAACCGCGTTATTGCTGGTTGGACTGAAGCATTGCAAATGATGAAGGTAGGCGGAAAGTGGCGCTTACATATTCCTGCTGAGTTAGCTTACGGCGCGCAAAGCCCAAGCCCTAAAATTCCAGCAAACTCTACTTTGGTATTTGAAGTAGAATTATTGTCTATCGAAAAATCTTAATTTTCATTTTCGGTATATTGAAAGCCCTAGCTTGCTAGGGTTTTTTTATGCCTAGTGTTTAGAGTTGAGTAGAACGGAATAAATTATAATAAGGTGAGTGTAAAAGATATTTAAATGAATAGTGAGTATTAAGAAAAAACTATAGAGAAGTGTAATGGTCGGAGCAGAGAGATTCGAACTCCCGACCCTCTGGTCCCAAACCAGATGCGCTACCAGGCTGCGCTATGCTCCGAACAGATATAAATAACAAATTTTATTGCTAGATATTTAAAGAGTGTTGCTAGGGTAAAAAAAAGATGGTCGGAGCAGAGAGATTCGAACTCCCGACCCTCTGGTCCCAAACCAGATGCGCTACCAGGCTGCGCTATGCTCCGAAAGTG
>JAWUXY010000029.1:0-15383 GCA_034111105.1 Bermanella sp.
TTCGGGAACGGTCTTTATTTGGAGGTGACTCAAGTAACCCTAAGCGACCTTCTTTGTCACCAAGATTGATACTGAGTGCTTTTTTAAATCGCTCGAAATCATTAATATCATGCTTGTGTGCATAACGTTCAAGATAAAATGCCGCGTCTTTTTGTGCCTTTGCCCACAAGCCTTCCCCGCGAACAAACGCACGAACACTGTTTAATGTTTCAGATTGAAGATAGCCTAAGCCCATGAGAGTGATGCTAGCCATGATGAAGAGACTAACGATCAACAATACTTTTTTTCTCATTGGCGAGCGTACACACTCTTTTTGAGCAGGTTTAAGTGAGTCTTTAGGCTTATTCATGTTTTACACAGAATATGTGCTGATTAGATTAATGTCATTTCTTGAGTATAGACGCTAATCTGAAAAGAGCTGAACCATACCGGAGCCGCTCCATTATGAAGTAGAGTCGTTTTGTATGGTTTCATACTGCGCAGCAGCTTGCGTGGCTTGATCATTTTGTCGTAATGTATCCAAAGTTGATAAAACGTCAACCACATTTTCAAACTCTTTTATTAGAGCATCATCACTATTGATGTCTTTTAGGTGAGCAAGTATTTGGTTGGCATTATCAAGTGCAACGACTTCGTTTTGACGTTGTGAGCTGGTACTGGCTGCATCCATATTATCAATGGCCTTGGCAATCGGTTCGAGCATGTTCAGGGTTTCGTTGTCACCTTGCTTAGAGGCTTCAAACATGAAGCTATTAATGAAATGCTTTGATTGCGTGATGGTGCTTTGTTCTTTTTTAGTATTATCTAAATTATTAAGATCTGTGTTATTGATGAAGCCATTTTCATATAGACTTTGACTGAGTGCGGCTATATTTTTTGATGCAATGGGGCCGTTAAAAAATTCTTTACTAATAGCACTTAATTTTTGGCTACGAATAGATAAGCTTAACTCTCGACCATTTGACTGGTTATCTTTTTGTACCGCAACATCAGGTGATTGTGTTGATGTTGCGGCAACGTTTTTGCCTAGATCTTTATTATCCTTATAAAGGCTGCTTATTAGGCTGGGTAATGGGGTATTAACGTCCATAATCTATCCTCTTTCAGGGTCGCTCTTTTATCAATGAGAATAAAATAGCAAGTTATGCGCCAATGAAAACTAGGTTAATATAGCGTATTAACGTGCCTTTATAGGCTGTTTCTTTCCGCTTTGTATTTTCTTGGCTGTGGTTACGGCAAGCAATGGCCTAACTAAATGATGAAACGCTAAATCTTTGAAAGGTATATTTACGATGCAACGACAGGTGGGCAATTTAATGGTTAATTTAAAATTAGTGCTGTGTTTAATGTTCATATCATTAAATAGTCATGGTTTCGAGCAGGTACTTAAATTTAGCGAAGCGCAATTACAAACGCGACTTCAAGAAATCACCCCTATATCACGCCAAACGTTATTGGCGAACGTTGTATTAACGGATGGCACATTACAGTTATTAGAAAAAGAAAATGAAATATCTGTGACTGCATTTTTAGATGTGACCGCATTGGGCAGTTTACACGGTTCTGGTTCTGTTTCGGTTCAGGGTAGCCTGACTTATGACGCGAAGGCCGGTGCATTTTATTTAAATAATGCCAAGGTTACAGCGTTAAACGTTGATCAATTATCAGCGGATAGTGTTGCGCAAATTAAGCCGTTAATTCAAGACTTGGTGACACAAAGCTTACAAAGCCAGCCTATTTATCAATTAAAAGATAACGACATGCGCCACAGCTTACTTAAAGCCAGCTTGAAACGCATCGAAGTTAAACAGAAAACCTTATTCGTGATCCTGGGCTTTTAAGCCATAACAAGATTGATTTATGCATTTAACAAGCGTTGTCGGATTTGTGGATTGTTTTTAGCCCGAATGAACAAGGCTAATACAAAGATACCCATAATGAGATTACCAACTGCACAGCCGTAAAATAAGCCTGTTAGCCCGCCAAAGCGTTGGCCAAGCCATGCACAGGGCAAATAGATAATAAATAATCGCAGTAAGTTCAGGCTTAACGATAGTTGCGTTTTATGCAGCGCATTTAACGTTGCCGTTGTGACTAAAGTAAAGCCCATAGCAAAATAGGTTAGCGGCACAATATAAATAAAAGTTTGAATAATGTGTTGTACGCTTGAGTCATCACTGAAAATTGCACTAATAGATTGAGCAAAGAAAACCAGTAGAGCATACACAATCACTTGCCATACAAATAAGAATTGCATGCTTTTTATGAGAGCGTGCTCAATTCGTCGGTGTTCTCCTGCGCCATGATTTTGCCCTACAAACGGCGGTAAACTTGCAGTAAATGCCATGATCACAATCATGGCTAATGGCTCAATACGACTGCCAACACCATAAGCGGCCACAGCATGTGTGCCATACTGAGCAACCCACGCAACCATAATACCACTGGCAATTGGCCCTAGCATATTCGTCAATGCGGCTGGTATGCCTAGTTTGGCAAGCTGTCGCCACTGGCTCACAATTGCATCTGGGACGGCGAGCGAAATAAGGTCTTTATCGAGTAAATACTTAAGCACAAAGGCAAGTGCGACCCCCCAGCTAATCGTGGTGGCAATCGCGGCCCCTTGAATACCAAGCTCAGGGAAAGGCCCTAAGCCAAAAATAAGTAATGGATCTAAAATCGCATTAATAAGGGAGCTACCCAGCATCAGAAGACTCGGTAGCTTTGTATTGCCTGTTGCGCGAATACTGGCGTTTACAATAATTAAAACAATTAATAGAACACTGCCTACGTACCACCATGTCATGTAATCAGAAATCATACCCAGTAGGCTTTCATCGGCACCTAGCCAGCGAAAAATAATCGACTGACTAATAATGCCAATAGTCGCTAATATAACGCCGAGAATGATGGATAAGTACAAGCTAGCGGTCACCCAGTTTCTAGCTTGATCAACTTGTTTTTGACCTAAGCTGCGAGCGACAACGGCACCCGTTGCAATGCTTAACCCAATAGCGAGGTTCATGATCATCATAGTGACAGGAAACGTAAAACTTACCGCGGCTAGGGGTTGCGTCCCCAATAAGCTGATGAAATAGGTATCGACTAAGTTAAATAAAAAAATACTTAAGATACCTAGAACCATAGGCGCCGTTAACCGGTACAGCCAAGTGGAAATAGCACCTTGGCTAAGATCTGATGCCATAAATAGCGCTCTTGTTAGAAATAAAGATTATTAATGATGCCATAGATAGGGTTAATCTGGGCAAAACTTAGATGAATGGTGTGTTTCTTCTATACTCATAATAGAGGAGATTTCACTATGCTTCGTTTCTATTTTGAGTGTTTTGTTTTTTGCTTGATAACCACTCTTACGATGAGTGCTCTGGCTGAGAATAAGATCATTCGTATTGTGTCCGACGAGTGGCCGCCAATCACCGGCAGTCAATTACCCAAAGGGGGCTTTAGTGTTCATTTCGCTACGGATATCCTAAATGCACTTGGTTATGAGTTTACAGTGGAGTTCATACCTTGGAAGCGAATCGAACGGACTCAAAAACAAGGCAGGTACGATATGATCGTTGCTATGTGGTATGACAAGGTGCGCGAACAAGGCTTTGCTTACACACAACCCTATTTAGATACCAAGGTGGTATTTGCCAGTTTAAAAGAACAAGCTTTTACATATTCTGATTTGGCGAGTTTAAACGGTAAGACTGTTGGCATGGTGTCTTCTTATGCGTATCCAGAGGCTTTACTGAATTACGAAAAAGTAACTTGGCATACGGGGATCGACTTAAATCAAAACCTAAAAAAGCTTATAGCAAAGCGCTTAGATATGGTGATTGGTACAGATGCGGTTATGCAATACGAAGTGAAGCAAAAAATAACAGGTTCAAAATATATCTATTTTGATACAGACCACCCTGTTGAAATTAGGCCTGTGCACATGGCTATTAATCGAAATACACAAGGGTATGCGGTATTAGTAAAAAAAATAGACAAGGTGATACAAACATTTAAACAAGATGGGCGGCTTCAAGCGCTAAAAGATATTTACGGCCTACACTGAATTACCCACATAATCTGTGGATAAGCCTGAGGGTAAACATTGGACAAAACGTTATCGTTTAGGCCTGATAAAGGCTTACCTTAATTTGTCCAATTTTCACACGATAATAATGTTAATAAAAAAACGTGTTATAAAAAATGTTGTATTGCTTTCGGTTTTACTGGCCATCGGCCTTTGCTGATAGCTATTAAAGACGAGTAATAACTTAAACTCAGTGTTGTCGGTTTTTATAACTATAAAGTGGCCATTGATTTGTAAGTGTCGATATCCACTATTCGTTCTAGCATTTGCTAAGATCGTTTAAACAAAAAAAGCCCAGATATATCTGGGCTTTTTAACGCAGTGCTGCGATTGAATATTTACAGTGTTGCAAATACTTTATCAGCGGCTTGCAGCGTTTGTTGAATATCGTCTTCCGTAATCGCTGCACACATAAAACCAGCTTCGAAAGCGGATGGTGCTAAGTAAATCCCTTCGTTTAACATACCATGATAGAATTTTTTGAAACGCTCTTGGTCACATTTTTGCACTTGAGCAAAGCGGCGGATGTTGCTCTCTTCACTAAAGAAAAAGCCAAACATGCTGCCGACTTGGTTTGTTGTTAGCCCAATATTATGGCTTTGCGCAAGCGCTTCTAAGCCTTTGCATAGCATTTGTGTTTTTGCCGTTAGCACATCGTAAAACCCTGGTGAGCTAATGGCGTTTAACATAGCAAGGCCAGCGGCCATCGCAATTGGATTCCCCGATAATGTACCCGCCTGATAAACAGGGCCAAGTGGTGCAAGGTATTCCATGATTTCTTTTCTACCGCCAAACGCACCCACAGGCATGCCGCCACCGATGACTTTACCCAGTGTGGTCATGTCAGGTTTCACGCCGTACACTTCTTGTGCACCGCCTTTTGCTGCACGAAAACCGCACATGACTTCGTCAAAAATTAATACGATGCCATGTACATCACATAATTCACGCAAGCCTTGTAAAAAACCATTTTCAGGAGGGATGCAGTTCATATTGCCAGCAATAGGCTCCACAATGACACACGCAACCTCATTGCCTATTTGTGCGAAACATTCGCGTACGCTGTCTAAATCGTTGTGCGTCAACGTAATGGTTAAATCTGCGACGGCTTTTGGTACACCAGGCGAGCTTGGTACGCCCAGTGTTAATAAACCAGAACCTGCTTTTACTAATAGTGAATCGGCATGGCCATGGTAGCAGCCTTCAAATTTCACCATTTTATCGCGCCCGGTGTAACCGCGCGCTAAACGAATGGCGCTCATGGTGGCTTCTGTGCCACTTGAAACCATACGAACCATGTCCATGCTTGGGTAAATCTCGCAAACTTTGTTGGCCATTTCGATTTCAATTTCAGTTGGTGCGCCAAAACTTAGGCCGTTTACCAATTGTTTTTGTACCGCTTCGATTACCTGAGGCGCACCGTGACCCAAAATAAGCGGTCCCCAAGAGTTCACATAATCAATGTAGCGATTCCCATCGGCATCAAACAAATACGCGCCTTCGCCTTTTTGGAAAAAAATAGGGCTACCGCCCACGCCATTAAAAGCCCGCACAGGCGAGTTTACACCGCCAGGAATGTGGGCTTGTGCTTGGGCAAATAAAGATTCAGAACGAGAGATATCCATAAAAAACCTACTACTAAAAAATTAAAATGGGCGAACCACAGCTAAGATGACCACTGCGACTAAAATTAATACGGGCGCTTCATTAAAGAAACGATAAAAGGTGTGGCTTCTGGTATTTCCATCATCACGAAACTGCTTAAGTAACACACCGCAATAGAAGTGGTAACCAATCAGCACCGCGACCAGTGTGAGCTTTGCGTGAATCCAGCCTTGGCTAAAGTAATAACTTGGGTTAAGTGTGAGCAACCAGCCGCCGAGCACAACTACGGCAATCATGGACGGCGTCATAATGCCACGATACAGTTTGCGTTCCATAACCTTAAAACGATCTTTACTGGTTTGGTCTTCACTCATGGCGTGATAAACAAATAAACGCGGTAAGTAAAATAGAGCCGCAAACCAGCACACCACGGCAATAATGTGAAACGCCTTAAGCCAAAGCATAAACATCCTTTGAATAGTTAATGAGCATATCGATAATAGTTGTGGATTTTATCATGTTCGATGATACCCATAACAGAGGCTGTGTTGACTTCTTTACCATAGTGAATAGTCAGGCATTCAACCTTGTCATCGATCATGATATCCAATGCTTCTTGCAAGTTAGCTCGCATAGAGATGCTTTTACAGGTGAGGCGCTGTCCGGGGATAGCCATTAAATTTAATGTGGAGTCTTCATCGCCATCAGCTTGCTCTAGCCATTCGTTAAGGCTTTCTTCATTCATTAATAAATTAGCCACATCCGATGCCGCTAATGCCGCAAGTATGCCTTTTTCGCCATGAATCACCAGCCAAATAGGATTGCCACTGAGCGCCAGCTTGAGTGTCTCGATGGATGCAAACTTAGGCACCACTTTAATATTTTTTTCGGCCACACTTAGTACGCTATTTTGCCTGAGCATCAATTCCACAGGACTTGTGTCAGTGGCAAGGCCACGTAATTGAAGCAACCGTGGAAATAGGGCTGTTTGCTTAAATACTTCACTGGCGGTTAAATTTGCAATCACCACCACCAACATAGCGGGTAAAATAATATTGGGATTATTGGTTAATTCTAACAGCGTCATTAAGGCCGTGAGTGGTGCTTGTAGACAAGCACTCATCATCGCCGCCATTCCCAGCATGGCATAATAACCGGTTGCACTGGCAATATCTGGTGCGAAGTAGTTACCCACTTCGCCGATAGCCCCACCGGCACAGGCCCCAATAAACAACATAGGGCCAATGGCACCAGACGGTTGCCCTAGTCCTAAATTGAAACCAGTAATACACAACTTGGCCAGTGCAAAGCTGATCAATAACATCCAAGGTAATTGCCCCGTCAGTGCATGGTTTACTGTGTCATAACCGATGCCCATCATGGACGGTATCGCCAATGCGAATAACCCATTTAATACACCAATGATTAAGAATCGTAACCAAATATTTTTAGGCGCGCGCTGGGCCGTTTTTACGCAAATCCAAATAAAGGCAGCGGCAAGTGTGCCCATCACCAAACCTTCCACTAATAAAAACGGAAACTCGAGCAAAGAGCGCATTTGTAATGGGGGCACGCTAAAGGCGGGTTCTGCACCGTAAACCAGTCGCGTTAAGAGCGCGCCAGCAACAGACGCCAAAATAATCGGAATCAAACTGACAAAGCTGTAACCCATTACGATTACTTCCATCGCAAATATCACACCTGCAATTGGTGTATTGAAAGAGGCACTAATGGCGGCAGCCACCCCTGACGCTAATAATAGTTGTATGTGTCGACTGGGCAGTTGAAATTTACGTCCCATGATACTGCCATTAGCGGCGCCTAAATGTACGGCGGGACCTTCACGGCCAGCACTTTGCCCGCTGAGTGCGCAGATAACCCCAGCGAAAAATTGCGCGATAAAATTACTAAACGGCATGTGCCCTTGGTGATGTTTTAAGCGTTCAATAACATGGCCGATACCAACCATGCGACTTTGTGCACTCAGGCGAGCAAATACCACCGCGATTACCATGGCACCGCTTAGTGGTAGAAAAAATCGTATCCAAGGTGCCAGTGCTTCAAAGTTTTCACTATCACCATTTGCAAGATACGCATTTAACGGACCTTCAACAGCGAGACGAAATAATAAAATAGTGCCGCTGGTGACAAGCCCTGCAAGCACCCCAAGCAATGCTAACTGAGGAAGAGCATCACCTTGGGCCAATGAAATTCTTAAGCGACGAATAAAAGATGCCATTAATTGCTCTATCACTTTTTATGGAAGGCGCTATTATAAGGCCCTTCGAAATTAATCAAAAAAGAAGGTGATATAGTGAGTAATGTGGGACTTGTGGGCGGAACAGGGTATACGGGTGTTGAAATATTACGAATTCTTGTACAACACTCGCAAGTAAATTTAAAAATTGTTACGTCCCGTGGTGAAGATGGCACGCCAGTGTCTGACATGTTTCCCAATCTACGCCCATTCACAAATATCACCTTCAGTGTACCGGATGTTAAAACCCTGTGTGAGTGTGATTTGGTCTTTTTTGCGACACCGCACGGTGTTGCCATGGAAATGGCTCCAGAATTAGTTGCAGCAGATGTAAAAATAATCGACTTAGGCGCTGACTTTAGAATTAAAGACGTTGTCGAATGGTCAAAATGGTATGGCTTAGAGCACACGTGCCCAGAGATTGTTGAGCAAGCTGTTTATGGTTTACCTGAAGTCAATCGTGATGCGATTAAAAACGCCAAGGTTATTGCAAACCCAGGTTGTTATCCCACAGCGGCACAATTGGGTCTTTTGCCATTAATTGAACAAGGCTTAATAGAAGTGGATAGCATTATTGCTGACTGTAAATCGGGCGTCAGTGGTGCGGGCCGTCAGGCTAAAATCGGTGGCCTATTATGTGAAGCCAGTGAAAGTTTCAGTGCTTACGGCGTGCCGGGTCACAGACACTTACCAGAAATTAAGCAAGGTTTACAAAATGCTAACAATAACAACGCGGTAGGTCTGACTTTTGTGCCACACTTAACCCCTATGATTCGTGGAATTCATGCTACCCTATACGCTAAATTGAAAGACACTAGCGTAGATTTGCAAAAAGTGTTCGAAACACGTTATGCAAATGAGCCTTTTGTCGATGTTATGCCTGCCGGTACACACCCTGCAACGCGTAATGTAAAAGGCAGTAATTACAATCAAATTGCGGTTCATCGTCAGCAAGGCGGTGACACAGTGATCGTACTTTCAGTTATTGATAATTTGGTGAAAGGCGCAGCCGGTCAAGCCGTACAAAATATGAATATCATGTTTGGCTTTGAAGAGAATGCAGGCATGACTCAGCCAGCTATGCTTCTATAATAATGGTTTTAGAAAACAAAAAGGACTGCAAGTAATGACAGTGGTAAAGGGCAGTAAGCAAGAACATCTGGTCGTGGTAAGTTATGACCCTTGGACGCGCTTTTTTAAACGTCTGCTTTTGTTAGTGTTAATTGCTGGGCTAGGCGGTGCTGGTTATTTGTTTGGGCGTTTTGAAGCGGCTCAAGTTCAGTTTCAGGCGATTGCCGAACGTGACCAGTTAAAAGAAAACCTAGCCATGTCGCAAGATGAAATGTCGTCTTACAGCCAGCGTGTGATCATGTTGGAAAAAGGTGGTGAAGTTGATCGTCGTTCAACGGAAGGCTTGCGTCAAAACTTGGTGGACTTAAGAACCCAAATTGCGACCTTACAAGAAGAAGTGGCTTTTTATAAGGGTATAATGGCGCCGTCTACCAGTAAGCAAGACTTACGTATTCAAAAGGTTGATATTGAATCCACATTGGAACAACGTCGTTTCCGTTACAAAGTCGTCGTTACGCAAGTTGGCACTAACCAACGTTTTGTTAGTGGCCTAGCTGCAGTGAATATTACCGGTGTCTTAAACGGTAAACAGATTGTCTATGGTTTACGCGACTTATCTGAAGATGTTCAGGATTACGGCATTAAATATCGGTTCCGTTATTTCCAAGAAATAGTGGGGGACTTGGTTTTACCAGACGGTTTTACGGCCGAGTCCGTTGAAGTGGTATTACAAACAAATGGTTCAAAGGCCAACCGGGTAGCGCAAACATTCCCGTGGCCAGGAAAGGAGTAAAGATGTTGAGTAGTAAAAGTAAAAACCCAGGGCATTACGATACATTAATTTCAAATAAGTCAGAGTTTATCGGCGACCTTCATTTTAGTGGTGGCTTACATGTAGACGGCCGTATTAAAGGTAACCTGATTGCAGACGAACAAAGCGGTGCCGTTGTTCGCATTAGCGAAACAGGTGTGGTTGAAGGTGAAATCCGTGTTCCCAATATCATTATTAACGGTACAGTTGTTGGTAATGTTCATTCAGGTCAGCACATTGAGCTTGCTAAAAAAGCCATCGTAAATGGCGATGTGCACTACGGCATGATGGAAATGGTTATGGGCGCGCAAGTTAATGGCAGCCTGATTCACCACGGCTCAGATAAAAATGCCAAAGGGCGCAAGCAAAAAGATTCTACCGGTAATTTAGCCGCTGAAACTAAAGTTGACTAAAATACTCGGTTAATCACATAATACCTCTGTTATATACCGAAGGTTTTGCAGTATGAACGTTCTTTCGTTGACCCCGTCAGCTGTCACTAAAGTGCAGACGCTTATCGAAGACGAAGGTGATGATAGCCTTTGTCTGAGGGTGTTTGTCACCGGTGGTGGTTGTTCTGGTTTTCAATATGGCTTCACATTCGATACAGAAGTTGCTGAAGACGACGCACAAGTAGAGCAAGAGGGCGTTAAAGTATTAGTAGACTCTTTGAGCTACCCTTACTTAGACGGCGCTAGCCTTGATTATAAAGAAAGCTTAGAAGGATCTCGCTTTGTGGTCTCTAACCCGCAAGCTTCTGCAACCTGTGGTTGTGGTTCGTCATTTACAATTTAGCAGGCTTGTCCTGCTAATGTGCTTAGGCTTCAGTTCAACCAGTTGGGCTGAGCCGAGCTCACATATTGCCTTGTTGCACGCCCATACGCCTGAAGAGCTGGCGGGTATCCTAGATCAAGCTGAAGCTTGGGCAAATACACGCAGCGAATATCCCGACCAACCCATCACCATTGTGCTCCATGGTAAAGAGGCCAACGTATTTGTTAGGCAAAACTATCAAATGTATCGTCAGTTAGTTGATAAGGCGGCCAGGTTAGACGCTTTTAATGTTGTGGATATTAAGATTTGTGAAACTTGGATGGGAATGAATCAAGTGCGCAGAGACCAGCTCCCTGCATTCGTGGACACAGTGCCATTTGGCCCCGGTGAAGAAAAACGCTTATTAAAAGCAGGCTATCAAAGCTTTTAACGTAACACTTTGATGCATTTATGCTGGATAGAGAGCGCCTAGCACTCTAGCGCCTTTAGCCCCAGTCACCGCAGGCACATTACCAGCAAGGCGCAATATGTTCTGCTGACCTAGCCAAGCAAACGCCATTGCTTCTACCCATTGTGGGTCAATTCCTAATTTTACACTGCGACAAACATGAAAGTTTGAGCCAAGCTCATGCCCCAGGGCTTTGAGTAACTGCCCATTAAACGCGCCGCCGCCGCACACCACTATGTCAGCAGACGACGTGAGTCGCTTAACTTCTTTACAAATACTGCTAACCGTTAGCTGTAGCAAGGTTGCTTGCACATCCTCCGCTGGGATATCGGTTATTGGAAGCTGGGTCAGCCATCGCAAATTAAAGTGTTCACGCCCCGTACTTTTTGGTGCTGGCATTTTAAAGTAAGGATCATCTAGTAACTGAGCAAGCAATCGAGCATTAACCTGACCGCTTTGTGCCCATTGGCCATTTGAATCGAACGGACCCTTTTTATGCTTAATACACCATGCGTCCATCAAAATATTGCCAGGGCCAGTATCAAATCCCCCGACCTCACCATGGGCGGGTAAGAATGTAATATTGGCCATACCGCCAATATTGACCGCTACGGTATCTTTATCTGCTTGTTGAAATACCTGTTGATGAAACGCAGGCACTAATGGCGCACCTTGGCCACCAGCTGCCATATCCCGTGAGCGGAAATCGCATACCACATTAATCCCCGTCAATTCAGCGAGCAAGGCACCATTAACCAGCTGAACGGTATAATTAGGAGGCATATGCCTAACCGTTTGGCCATGACAGCCAATCGCTTTTATCTGATCACTATTAATCCCGGTTTGATTAAGCACATCGTCAACGCCTTTTGCATAAAGAGCGCTCAGTTGTTTGCTTGTTTTTGCCGCGAGGTCTAATTCGTTTTCGGTGCCTTGGCACAGAGCCATCACATGTTGCTTTAGTGTGTCAGGAAAAGCATGGTGAATAGCGCCAATTAGCTCAATGTCGCCGTCACTCGAGGCAATGATAACCGTATCGACACCATCTAGACTGGTGCCAGACATTTGCCCAATATAATAATCAGTCTCAGCGTGAGGCAAAATAGTCACCATACATGTGGCTTTCTAAGCGCATCACCATAATTTGCGCATAGTGCAAAAAGCGTTCTTTTTGCGATGAATCGATCGGTTTAGCGTGAGGTAAGCGGACTCTTAGAGGGTCACGGTGAACCCCGTTTACTCGGAATTCATAATGTAAATGTGGGCCAGAGGCTAACCCTGAGCTACCCACGTAGGCAACTGATTGCCCCTGTTTCACACGTTTGCCCACTCGAACACCGCGCCCAAACGATTGCAGGTGCGCATAT
Source organism: Bermanella sp. (assembly GCA_034111105.1). Classification (GTDB taxonomy): domain Bacteria; phylum Pseudomonadota; class Gammaproteobacteria; order Pseudomonadales; family Oceanobacteraceae; genus Bermanella. The sequence continues at coordinate 12,427 of JAWUXY010000029.1, forward strand.
AACGTTGTGTAGCTAGTACCGTGTTGTAAAATGAGTACCTTACCGTAACCTCCTTTGCGCCCGGCAAAAATAACTTTACCGTCACCTGCTGCACGAATAGGTGTGCCACGACGGGCAGCATAATCCACGCCTTTATGTGCACGAATACGGTGTAAAATAGGGTGCTTTCTTGAAAGATTAAATTTGGAACTGATACGAGTGAAGTCCACAGGGGTGCGCAAAAATGCTTTGCGCATACTCAAGCCGGCTGGCGTAAAATACTGCGCATAGCCGCTTGCATCATCATAACGTACAGCGGTATAGGCTTTGCCTTGATTCTCAAAGCGAGCCACAAGAATGTCACCATCGCCTACTTTTTTACCATCAAGGTACTTCTCTTGGTAAATCAGACTGAAATTATCGCCTTGGCGAATATCCAGTGCAAAATCCACGTCCCAGCCAAATATCGTTGCCAGTTGCATGATAATATTGTTGCTCATGCCTGCGTTGATGCCAGTTTCAAATAATGAGCTGTCGATAGTGCCTTGGGCAAACGTTTCAACCACATCTGGCTCAAGGGTGATTTGCTTACTATCAAAGCCCTTACCAGTATGTGTAAAAACATAACTTTCAAATAACGACTTCTCTAAACGAAAGCTATGTAAGCTGCCGTCCTCTAAATGAAAACCTACTTTATCACCAGGGTGTAGCTTGTTAAGACTGCCGCCATGTTCACTTTGAGTGAGTTGGTATAAAAGCTGAGCCGACAAACCTTCATTGTTAAATAACTGTGCAAGCGTATCGCCTGGTTTTACAGCCTTCATTTCCCACTCAGTAGTGTCAGCTTTCTCTTTAGATGTTGACTCTATTTGCGGGAGGGGAAGTTGGTATGCAAACGTACGTCGTTCCAACTCTTGTTTGACCGGAATTAAAATAAGCAGTGCCACGACAAATAAGCCAGTTAAACCAAGCGCAATCCAATGGCGCTTAGGAAGCAATTCGACGGTGGATAAATCCTTGTTAATCATAGTATTGCCTGTACATCGAGTGGGCCAAGCATAACATTCCCTATTTGAAATTGTAGACCCCTTTGCCAGCTTTCGGAGCCAGTTGGCAGCTAAATTGCTGCAACAACTTGCAAATTTGCTCAAATCCGTTAATTTCCCAGCTTCATTCAGATACGAGCACTACTGGGTACGCTACATGACAGCCGCACTAATAGAAGACCTAAAGGCCAGAGGCCTATATAACGATTGTACCGGTGAAGCCGAATTGGCAGAGCGCCTAGAAGCAGGCTGCCAGACACTATATTGTGGCTTTGATCCAACAGCCGATAGCTTACACATAGGCTCCTTAGTGCCGCTATTGGTCCTTAAGCGTTTTCAAATGGCCGGGCATAAACCACTGGCGCTGGTTGGTGGTGCAACGGGTTTGATCGGAGATCCAAGTTTTAAAGCCGCGGAACGCAAACTCAATGGCCCTGAAGTCGTTGGGCAATGGGTTGAAAAACTGAAAGCCCAAGTCAGTCGCTTCATAGACTTTGATTCAGGCGAAAGCAGCGCCAAAGTTGTAAACAATCTAGATTGGGTTGGTGAATTCACAATGCTCGACTTTTTAAGAGACGTCGGCAAATATTTCTCTGTGAATCAAATGATCCAAAAAGAATCCGTAAAGCAACGCCTTGATCGCGATGGCGCGGGCATCAGTTTTACTGAATTCACCTATATGATTTTACAAAGCTATGACTTTGCTAAACTGAATGAAATTGAAAACTGCATCCTGCAGATTGGTGGTTCAGATCAGTGGGGCAACATTACAGGCGGCACCGAATTAACGCGTCGTATGAACGGCAATCAAGTATTTGGCTTAACCTTACCTTTAGTAACCAAATCAGACGGCACTAAATTTGGTAAAACCGAAAGTGGCACTATTTGGTTAGATGCAAAGAAAACCTCTCCTTATGCTTTCTATCAATTCTGGCTAAACACCGCCGATGCCGATGCTTATAAATTCCTTAAATACTTCACTTTTTTATCAGTCGAAGAAATTGATGAAATCGAAAAGACGGATTCACAAATTCAAGGTCGTAAAACGGCACAACCTATATTAGCCAAAGAAGTGACTAAGTTACTCCATGGTGAAGAAGGGTTGGCGGCAGCTGAGCGTATTACGGAAGCGTTATTCTCTGGTGATGCTGATTCTTTGAGTGAACAGGATCTTGAGCAGATCAAATTAGATGGCCTACCATCCGGTGATATACAGGTATCTGACTTAATAGATGTGCCATTAACTCAGCTGTTGTCAGATGCAGGCCTTGGACAGGGCAAGCAAATTAAAGACGCGTTAGGTCGCAACGCCGTTATTGTAAATGGCCAAGCCTATGGAATGGATGCCTTAATGGGCGCTAAAGACATATATAGTAAAGGCAACGCATTGTTTGGTCGTTTTTTCATCACAAAACTGGGCAAGAAAAAGCATCACTTGTTTGAATTAAAGTAATTTTCATTCAGCGGTTGACGCCTCCGATAATCTCCCTATAATGCGCGCCTCCTTCAACGGGAAGCGCGTTTTCTTTATCTGAAAAAGAAAAAGAAAACCCCAAAAAGGATGCTTAGTTTTTAGCCAGTCAAATGACAAAAAATTAAGTAAAAACAAAGTGTTGACAGCTAATCGAAACACTGTAAAATGCGCCTCCGCTTCGAGATAAAAGATTGAAGCGAAACATTTTTGAAAAGCTTTTTAAGATTTAAAAAACTCAAAAAAATGTTGACATAGAGAAGCGGTTCTGTAGAATACGCGCCTCGCTTCGAGAGAAGCACTGCACTAGCCCAGCTAGAAAAGCAGATAAGAAATGGCCAGTCCGAGCGACGGTCACGATCTTTAAAAACGAATTCAGACAATTCGTGTGGGTACTTACCGAGAGTCGAGATGTACAGCTTCTTAGGAAGCAAAAGACTTTTCAAGTAAGTATTTACACT
>JAWUXY010000030.1:0-33674 GCA_034111105.1 Bermanella sp.
TTGTTGATGGGCTTCAGCGAATATCAACAATATTTGCTTTTTTTGGCTTGCTGGAAAATCTTCCTGAAAAGAATAATACAACCCTAACACAGGGTGAGTTGGTAAATGAGTTAGAAGGTCTAACTATTGATGAGCTGCCAATAAAATTAAAAACCACTATAAAGCGTTCAGTATGTAGAGTTGAGATTGTTAAGTGGGATAGTACGGAAGATATACGTTATGAGTTATTCAATAGACTGAATACTGGTGCTAGCCCGTTATCCGACCAAGAGATTAGAAACTGCATTTTTAGAAGCTACCCTGTAGATCTAAATAAGGTTCTTAGAGATGTTGCTGAAAAACCTGAGTTTATCGAGTTAATAAGTCCAAGTGAATCAAAAAAGGAGCAAATGTTCTTAGAGGAGTTGGTGTTGAGATATTTTTCCTTCAAAAACCTTGATAATGACTTTAAAACTACAGTTCCTCAGTTTCTCAGTGAATATATGAAATCAGTGTCTAGCAATGAAATTCCGTTTAACCTCGACGAAGAGAAGCTTGAACTTTCGAACTTGATAGATTTTCTAGGAGCTAATTACGGTAAAGAAGTTTTCAGACCTAAAGGAAATTTTGCCCTACATATATTTGATTCTTTATCCTATTCATTACCAAAATCATTCCCACAAATCGACGGGAATGAAGAGAAGATAAAAGAGAAAATTGATCAATTGCTAGTAGATGAGCAATATAACAGTATTGGGACAAGTACTTTTTCAACTGGAAGAATTAGAAAACGAATGGATAGGGCTTTGGAGATATTTTCAGATGCCACATGAGGTAATTATTGAAATACAAGAAGACAATAATTGGAGAGATGGTGAGCTTGCAAAATTCAAGATCAATCCTCATAAGGTAGAACAGCAATTATGGGATAGGATGTGTATCCCTATGATATATGCGCACTGGGAAGGATATGTTGTTAGCTCCCTAAGGGTGTTAATTGGTCATCTGAATAAGTTGCAACTAAACCCCGGTGATGTAGATACCAAGTTAATAGTTATTGGTCTTGGTAAGACTTACAACTCCTTAAGTGGTAAGCAGTCTTTTGATCAGAAAGTTGATTTCACAGATAAATTTATAGCACTATTTGAAAGCGCTATAAAATTCAAGAAAGATATTGATACGAAATCAAACTTGAACAGCAAAGTCCTTAAAGAATTATGTAATATGTTCGGGTTTAACTTTGAAAAATTCAAAGATGTAATTAGTGATATAGATAGAATTGTAACCTTTCGAAATAAAATTGCACATGGTGAGAACTCAATTCTCCCTGATACGGATAGTATTGAAACATATATATCATCAGTAGCTGAAGCCACTGATATTTTCATGCAAGAAATTGATCAGTTTTTATCGAATGAGAGTTACCTTCAGAAAGCAGCCTAACAAGTTTGTGCACAGGACTGCTTTTTCGCGCGGCCTTTTGTGCTGGCTTCGCCTTTTAGCACAAAAACCACACAAAAAATCAGCCAGTGACAAAGGCGTTATCACTCACTAGGATTCTAGCTATGGACGAAATATTTGATGATTTAAAGGCTAATTATCCAAAAGCGTACAAACTGCTTAGTTTTTCAAAATCTGAGGGGCTTGATGAGCTATTAGAGATAGGTGTTCCTGATGATTATGTCGCTTTCTACAATTTAATTTCCTTTGAGTCAGAAGATTCAGATGGTGTTTTTGGATTGAATCGCCTATTGCCAGTTGACTCAAACGCGATTGTAACTGAGCCTGAATTCCTAAAGTCGTATAAGCTTGATAAGGTTGCTGACCTTTTCATTCCGATTTTTCAGTCACCTGGAAGACAGCAGTTCGGTTACGCAAAGCTAGATGGGGAATGGCTTTTTTGTGAGCTTGATTTAGGCGTTGAGCCGATTACAGAAAAAAGCCTGACTGAATTTCTTGCTGTATTTCATCAGAAAGTACAAAGTAATGGATATATTGAAGAGGCTGGATTGAACGGCCTAATTGATGAAGATGATATGTGATAACAAAGCAATCAACCGGACTTTGAACTTCCCACTTTTGTTGTGTTACTCGCTGCGCTCAAACAATAACACAGCAAAAGCTTCGCGCCACAGGCGTCTGAACTTGGCGTTCAGGCTGTAGAAAATAGAATTTTAAGTGTTTATTTTATTATTATCGTTCGCAGAGCGTCATTAAATTTTGTTTTAAGTAAAATATACTAAAGAATTCATGTAGTAATACGTTTTTTAGTATGTAAATCATACAATTTCATTTGGGTGGGAATAGTTTTAATTTTTCTACACCCTCGTTAGGCATATTATGTTGAGAATTCTGGTTTTCTTTCTAATTCTAATACCTACAGCTTTCGTTTGGAGTGAGAACACCCTTGTTATTGGTGTTGTCGAAGAACAAAGTTCATATAATCGAATGCCTGTAGTACGTGCTCTATTTAAGAAAGATGATAAATCGTGGACGATTTTAAATAGTAAGGAAGCTTATTCGAAAGCAAATTTACCTAATACTCTTAAGTGGAATTTGGTCTTCGATGGTCAAAACTTAGGTGATATTATCTCCTTAGATTTAAACAGGGATGCATACAAAGCAAATTTCTCTAGAGACAATTATCTTGGTGTTCTAGATACTGAGTCAGTTCCAAAATTAGGTAATAGAGAAAAAAGGTTCTGGAAGTGGGGTGGGTTACCTGAAAACCGACCTATAGCTATTAATACTTTGCCATATTATACAGACACTGAGAGATGGAAGAGAAACAGAACTGATTCCTTTCACCTGAATTTAAAAAACCAAGTTTTTGTTAAATTAAAATCCCTAATAGGGAATGCATTTCACTGTAATGGGGCACCTAGTTGGGGTTGGTCTGAAATTGAAGTTAAAATTGGTGATGTCGATGTTTTTAAAGTCTATAAGAATAGTTTGAATCAAGTTATCTTTTCTGCAGGCCTAGCAGCAAAACACAGAACAGACTGTGATGGACCTATTGATAGTTCAAGTATGCCGATTTGGTTCTATCTTGATCGTGATCTAAAGACCATTGGGTATGAATTGGATTTGCTAGAAGTAGCTGACTTTGATAATGATGGGCGTGTGGAGTTTTTATTTTCGCATTCTGGCTACAATGAAGATGGATATACATTGTATGAATCTGATTTTTCTCAGAGATATAATTACTACTGGGGATATCACTAAATGCCTAACAAAAAGTGGCAGTTGAAAAAACTACTCGCAAACTCGCATTTTTCCGCGGCACAAACGCGTTAGACCTACAAACAATGAAAAAGTAACGGAGTCATATTTTTGTCTGAGAGTGATCTATATACCGGCTACAAAGTTTGTAGTGATTTAAAGCACAATGAAAAATGCTTTCGTCTTCACAAATATAATGAGGGGGATTTCGATGAGCTTTCCATGAACATGTTCCAAAACACCGTATAAGTGCGGATAATGCGGGCGCATTCATGAAGACATTACTAGCTCGTCACTCTCCGCTGGGCGATCCAGAAATATTGCGTACATACTTAAACACGCGAGGAAAAAATCCGAGCACTATCCCCTTCGGTCAGGGTGTTATAGAGTACCCGGAACCCGGTGTGCTACGTAGATACTTATCTAATGGTAACACCATAGGGTGGTATGATGAGGTCATTAGTCTGACACAATTTAGGGCTTAGCTTTATGGTTAAATTAAGAGGGTTAACAAAACGTGCAAGTGGGGTATTTTTAAGCGCAGCTTCGCAGCAAAAATGCACCTTCACTCAGCGCCAGCTGCGAAGAGGTATCAAGTGAACCTCAAGAATCTAGGAATTAAAGCTCTCCTTCGCCTTCAAGCATCAATTACTGATGAGCTTAAAGATAGAAAGGTAGTGCGTACCAAGAATAACCCTCTTGGTGATTATACTGAGTGGCTTGTAGGAAAAGCACTTGAACTTGAATTGCAGCCGAACTCTAAGGCTGGTTACGATGGTATAGACCGAAATGGTGTTCGGGTACAAATAAAAGGTCGTCGAGTCACCCCTGATAATAAATCACGTCAACTAAGTGCCATCCGAAAATATGATGAAAAAGACTTCGATGAGTTGGCTGCAGTGATTTACGATGAAAACTTTGATGTAGTTGAGGCTGTTCTTATCCCCCATGAAGTTGTGGGGGAATATGCATCATACAGAGAGCATGTAAATGCTCATATTTTAATACTCAAGGGGCCAATCATGCGTGACTCAAGAGTGAAGTGTATTAAACAAACAGTGGGCAGCTAACAAGTTGCTCCATTCAGAATAATGACTCGCTGGCTCGTAATTTCTTGGTGAGCAAGGCGTTAAAAATCTATGAAATTAAACCGGATATTTAAAGTTATTTTAGGGATTATAATTGTTTCCCCTTTGCTAGTGCTGGTTTTATTAATACTTGCGTTAGTTTGGCCGACAACTCCGCTTCCAATTGAAGACGTGTTTTTGGGTGCTTGTAGCTCAGATTATGACTCTGAGTATGCTGTGGGCAAAAGACCACATTCTTTCTCAATGTTTCCGCAAGGGAGCTGGTACGATGAAAGTGGAGAGGTTACGGTTTCAAAGGAAGCAGCCTCCAATATATATAACCAACTGGCCGAGAATAGCGAATTTAAGCTGAGTAATGGTCACTTCGAGAAAATTATAGTTGGTAAGGTGCTAGCACATTGCACTGTCGATTTAGAGTCTGGTCAAATTAAATACAAGTATGTTCTATGGTAGCGGCAATGCTTAATAAGCAGATCAAGCCGAGATTCACACACTGTTCGTTTGGTGCTTTAACGCTATACTAGCTCAAAACAACCAATTCCGTTCCGGTTAATTAGCTGGGCGTTAGGGTTCTGTGGGATATCTATGAATGAATGGCAAAAGTGGCGAGCTTTCCCAGATCCGAGAAAGGGAATGTACTGGGTGGCCCCTTTTGGGCCGGGAGTTTATGAATTAAGAAATATCTCTACGAATCAGCTCGTACTATTTGGAATTGGTTCGAATTGCGCATATAGAATGTCCAGTCTATTGCCGAAGCCGTTGGGAATAGGAACGCGCAACAACCAAGCCAAAAGAGAATACGTGCTAAATAATATTAACGTAATTGAATACCGTTGTATGGCATGTGAGTCTAAGAACCGAGCCAGAGAAGTCGAGAACACATTAAAGAAAACGAGAGCATATATTTTCAATACATGAATAAAAAAACGAACAAGTCAAATCATCTTAAGCAAAAATCGTATGGCTGTTTGGAATATTTATGTTAAAAAAATTTAAACATAAAGGAAGAATTGAATGGAATCAGTACTAAAATATATTTTATATGCAATGGCTTTAGTAGTTGCAATAACTGGGCTAAATGTATTAATTGGCGGCGCTTCTTCAATTCTCGGTTCAACTGGTGGCGTTGAAGCAACAGTTGATAATGAGTTGAGATTTTTTTCTGTGTTTTGGTTGGCTTATGGTGGATTTTGCTTCTGGGTAGCTAGGAATATTCAATCACAATATATGTTTATTCCTATGATTTCTTTAACATTTTTTGTTGGCGGGCTCGGGCGCTTAATTTCAATGATTTCAGTCGGATTACCAGCTAGTATTTTAGTTCCAGCAATGATTTTAGAATTTATTATTCCAATAGTCATCTACGGCATATATTGGAAAATTTATATAAATAATATAGCAAAGTAATTTTGCGGAACTAAAAAATAGCTCGCACTTTGTTTTTGCGTTAGAGGGTAAGTTTAAATGAAGCCATATTTACTTTCTAACGCAAAAATGGAGAGATAGAGTTGTTAAAGTATACCAAAAAATTAGCAGAGTCAGCTTCTAATAAATTAAGTCAGCCAGTCACTAGCGCGTCGTCTGACTGAGGTATTATGTGTGGTTTATGAAAAAATATGAAGCCTTAGATAAAATTAATTATTCTTTAAAGAATGAACAAGCTCAAGTGATTACGCCTAAGGGAGAGACCTATGAGGAACATGTTGATAGACTGAAAAAAATTTTAATCAATAGTATTATCGAGCCAGTTAAAGTTCAACTCACCTCAACCTGTGTGAAAGAAGGTGATTTCGATTTATATAAGAATGCTGTCGTATGGGCTATTGCAAGGAAAAAAGATAATTGGTTACTTACAATCGAAGGTGAAAATGAGTTTGCACTTGGCTTTGGTCGTGTTGCTGATAATATCATGATGCATGGTTTTTCTTCTTCTGATGTGCTGGGAGAGTGGTGTGCTTAAAGCATAGATAAGCTCGAAAAGTGCTTATTCACCTAGTTAACATCAATAAAATAGATTAAATTTATATGCTTACGAAAACCAATGCCGAAATAACGAGACCCCGTTATTTGGATGAAAAGCGGCATGCTCGTTTTTTACAGGCTAGATAGATACCTGAAAGCTCATAGCTTCTTATTTTAAAAGGGTTTATTTTCGTTTTAAGAGGCTTATGTGAAATGCAAAAACGAGTGTGCGCATGATTAAAATGTTACGTTGCAATAATATGAAGATGTGTGATCTGCAAATAAAAATTAAGAAAGAGATAGGGGCGCTTCTTTGTTCTACTTCGAACTTAGACGTAGTTATATATGAGTTGGGAGTAATTTACTCTCAAGTTAATTCTTTATTTTCTTTAGCTAAATCTGTAGAAATTGAAACAATTAATTCGAATAAATTAATTAGTTTAGGCTTTTACCAACTTGACCCGAATATTTCAGATAAAGTCTTACATATAAAGCAAAATGGGTTTGGTGCTTATCTATGGTATGAAACGGGTGGCTGGTGCATAGATGATGAATCTAATGATATTGAATTTATTTCTGAGAAGTTGGTAAGCACACCTTTCTTAGAAAATGAGCCCAAATCAGTCAAAGAGTTATATGACCTAATAAAAGGTGAAATCTGGTCCTTTAATAAGGGCTTGCTCCCAAATTTTGGTGGTAACAGACCAAAAGATCATGATGAGGTTTTATCGTGGGATTTAAAGTATCTACTAGTCGGAACACATAGTGATAATATTGCTGTCGTTAGTAGAAATGAATGGGATAGACTTTGTGAAAGAGAAAAGGGATGGCTGGAATAGCTTTGGCTTCACAACGTAACAAGAATATTAAATTCGCGCCCTGCGGCCACCCGACGCTTCGCGCGGTTTATATAGGGCGTTATACGAATAGGTGTTCCAAATGGATTTAGTCGCAATAATTAGCACTTCAGCTCTTGTTACTGCTGTAATCAATGTTATTGGCGTTTTTTGGATCAAGGAACGATTGAAGCAATCAATCAAGCATGAATACGATCAAGATTTAGCAAAGCTAAAAAGTGAACTTGAATTCGATTTAGATAAACAAAAGAAGCTATACGAAGGTAAATTATCTATTTATAAGAAATATTATACTTTGATGGATTCTTATACTGCTAATTCACGTAAAGCACTCTTTGATGGCTTTCAAACGGGAATCATTGATGTTCTAAATGATCCATCGGATGGTAATACCGCCGATTACATTCGGAATATGCTTGCACTTCAAGGTGATGTATCAGAGATATTTCTCACTTTTAAAAATGAAATTAATGGGTTAAGACTTGAGGCTGGAGAAAAGCTCCTAAAGCTACTAAATGAATATGTTGTTTCTTTAGAGATAACCCAAGAAAAAACGGTTGAATTCCTGCAATGGATGAACGCCAATGCAACAAAGTTCATTACCGACCCTGAAGAGACTAATAGAATTTCCCAAGAGTATATGGCCACAGAGTTAAATGGGGAAGGAAAGAAACTTATTGATTTACAAAATAAAATATTCTTAGAAATGCGTAACGAATTAGGTATCGTATAACAAGTTGCTTAAGTTCGTTCGTAAACTCACTGGGACAATTAACAGTTGGCTTGGCGCTTGGCGCTTCGCGCAAGTTTAGCCAATAGTCAATTGGCCCTTAGCAAAGCGTTATAAGTCAATGAGAATAGAAAATATGAAAGTTTTGCTAATATTTATTTTAATGCTATCTCTTCCTGTCTTTGCATCTAAGGAAGGAATTCTGCCTTTAACAAATTTTGTAGTTGAATCTAAGGGGTTAGATGGATCTGGTCCAATTGTTATCACAGGGAGAAGTGATGGAGATCATATATCGTTTTTGGAAGTTGAAGCATTTGGTAAAACATATACTGTTCCAGCTGGAATTATAGGTGATTTGGGTAATATCTATGTGAATGGTTTGTCAATTTCTTATGAGGCTGGTTACAAGGTAATAGGCGGTAGGTCTTTGTATATTACTTTTATAAGGTCATTTCTAAAAAAAGAAACAACAAGAATTTCTCTAGTCCTCAAAGAGAATGGCGATATTAGGATAAAAAAATAGCTAAATTTGAGGCCTAGCGCTGAACTTCCCCCAATAATATTGTCACCTTAAAATAATAAAGGTGACAGGCTAACACCAAAATCAAACTCGCCAATCTCCCATCGATTCATTACCATGCACTTAATACTCATTTGAAACGTTAAACCTATGTCACTGCCAGCTTGCCCTAAATGCCAATCGGAATTTGTCTATCAAGATCAAAACCATTTTATTTGCCCAGAATGTGCCCATGAATGGAATCCAGACGAGCCCGATGCGGATGTTATTGAAATGAAAGATGCCAACGGCACTTTGTTAAAAGAGGGTGATAAGGTTACGTTTATAAAAGACCTCAAAGTGAAAGGCAGTTCGCAAGTGCTTAAAATCGGCACCAAAGCGGTGATAAAGCGCACTGTAGAGGGCAAAGATCACCAACTTGATTGTAAAGTGGACGGTACGGGTGACATGATGGTCACCGCTAAGTTTGTGAAAAAAGCCTGAGTCATGTTGCTTATTATATAAACGGAGAGCCTTTGTCTATTTTTGAAATGGCATTATTAGCCATCACCATTTTTATATTGTTGTCGATTGTTTGGAGCACGCTGCGCTTGGGTATTTCCCCTATGCCCAGTTCGCGCAAGGCACGGCTCGTTATGATGCAATTGTGTGATGAAGCGGTTGATCAAGCAGGCGACGGCCCCATTGTTGAATTGGGCAGCGGTTGGGGCAATTTACTGATTGCCCTTGGTAAACAATACCCACAACGCAAAATCGTCGGCTATGAGTTATCGATTTTACCGTGGCTAGTGAGTTTTGTGCTCATTAAAGGGCTAGGGTTACGTAATGTGCAAGTACACCGAAAAAACTTTTTACATGCAGAGTTGAACAATGCTTCGGTGATGGTGTGTTATTTGTTTCCTGCGGGAATGAATAGAGTCGAGGGTAAGTTAAGCGCGGAGTGCGGGGCGCTTGAGTACTTGATTAGTAATAATTTTGCATTGCCATCGCACAAACCCGTTAATACCATTTTATTAGATGACGTATATCAGTCGCCTGTCTATTTATATCAATTCAAATGACTTATTAACGTTTGGGTAATGATAAATATCAAAAAGCCGTGATCAGCGTTAATTGATCACGGCTTATTTAGTTTAGCCATACTAATTAATTGTTTTTAAATGTGTTGGCAAAAACCATTAACGGGGGCGGGCAAAAACCTGAGTCCAATAGCGGGTGTAATCAGATTGAGAGCTGCTGATTAAAGCCGAGCCAAATTCAGTTGAGCTTGCGGACATTATGTTTCGGCAATGCCCCGCACTGTTTAGCCAACCTGTCATAACTTGAGTAATGCTTGTTTGCCCTGCGGCAATGTTCTCACCGACGCTGCGCCACGTATAACCGCTAGCGGTTACACGATTGCCGACGCTTAAGCCGTCTGAGCCTGTGTGGTCGAAAAAATTATTATTGGCCATATCGGTAGAGTGATTTCTGGCGGCATTTCGTAACTGGCAGCTCCAAGTGAGTTGCGCAACTGCTGGCATGGCATCACTACCGCATGTGCGGCTGCTGGCTCGTGCTTGGTTTACTTGATTCAACATTTCTTGCTCATCTTGAGTGATGTCACAATCGGCGGTTGAATGGTCGGTGTTGTTATCTATTTTTGGGGTTGTATCTGTAGAGCTGCTGCCACCGCCACAAGCACTAAGGAGTAACATAAAACTAAGGGTCGTAAGGCAGCAAAGATAATTGGACTGTTTCATATAAATGATTACACCGAATGAATTTGCGCCAGTTTAATAGCTCACTGAATAAATTGGTGTGATTTGGCCCACAGCTAAAAGGGCGCTATTAGGCAACATGTGAACTGTTGCTCAGGATTAATAATGATATTTAATAAAACGGTGCTGTTTGGGTTTTAAACGGAGCGTTTCGTAAGCATAAGGTGTGTGCAGGGGGTAATAATCAAACGTGAGACTGCTTACGAACTAAGCAACCTCGATTGAATGATAATAGCGTTGCTTGGTAACAAGAAGGGTATGCAGAGATTGTTATGCATACCCATTAAGACGGTTACTTGCCGAAGGTGAGTTCGAGGTTGCTGATGATTTTTTCAACGTTTGCCGGTTTGCCTTCGCGAGTATTAACGCCATTGAGCCATTTTGTCACTTGCTTAGGATTTTTATGCATCCAGTAGCGAGCGGCACGGTCAGCGGGTGCAAATTCGTTGAGTACTTTGTCCATCATGGTGGCTTCCATCTCAACGTCAAAGACAAGATTTTTGAGCAGCTTGTTGATGTTAGGGCAGTCTTGTGTAAAGCCCGCACGTACATTGGTATGAACCGTTGAGCCACCATAGTTTGGGCCAAAGTATTTGTCGCCGCCGTCTAAATAGCGGATATCAAATTTGTTATTCATTGGGTGGGGTGTCCAGGCTAAAAACACAATCCATTGGTTTTCACGTACGCGTTTTTTTAGCTGGGCCAGCATGATGCGCTCAGAGGTAGCAAGCAGGTTGAATGCGCCTAGGCCTGATTCGTTTTTATCAATCATTTGTTGAATGATTAAGTTGCCATCATTGCCTTTTTCTAGGCCGTAAATTCTGTTGGCAAACTCTTTTTTGAATTTCACTAAGTCAGAAAATGATTTCACCCCAGCGTCATACACGTAGGCGGGCACCGCGAGGGTATATTTGGCATCGCTTAAATTCATACCAATTGTTTCGACTGTTTTGTTAGCAACAAAAGGTTCAATGATAGGCGCCATTGTGGGCATCCAGTTACCCAAAAAGGCATCGAGGTTGCCCTTAGATAATTTAGTGTAGATCTCATCTACTGAATGCGTGCTGATATCCACCTTGTAATCTAACTCTTTCAGCAGTACCTCTGCTACGGCTGTTGTAACGCGAACATCGCTCCAGTCGACAATGCCGAGTTTGACGTTGTTGCATTGCTCATTAGCGTGTGTCTGAAATGACAGTGCTATGGTTAAAAGAAATATTCTTGTCAACATATTAATCGTTAGCGCTCTTTTGTTAAATTCAGGCTGTTTATCGTATTGATGTAAAATCAGGCGCGATAGTACGCACTCTTAATATATAAGTTAAATAGAAATTGTAAGTTTTTGTAAGCCATGCACGTTTTAATTAAAGTAGGCGTTTTCTGTCTTATTTCACTACGCGTGCTTGATGCCTTCCAAGTGTTGATGGCACACACGTTGTGCGATGTTTTTAAAGTCTTGTATGAATGCATTCTCTGATTGCTCCGCACGTACTGCCGCATACAGTGTGCGCCATACGCCGTGGCGCCCAAGTGGTTTGTCGACAACAAAACCTTGTTTCACGTAATCATGAATCGCCCAATTAGGCAGACAGCTAATCCCCCGACCGCTTGCCACGAGTTGCACCATCATCATGGTGAGCTCTACTTGGCGAACACTACCTGGCTCAATTCCCGCTGGTGTTAAGAAGCATTGAAAAATATCCAAGCTTGAGCAATCAACAGGGTAGGTAATGAGTGTTTCTTTGCTTAGGTCATGCGGCTCAATTACGGGCTTTTGAGTTAAGGCATGATCCGGTGCTAATACAAGCATAGCTTGGTATTTAAACAAGGGTAGGTATTGTACGTTTTCATCGTTTTTAGGGTCGGATGTCACCACTAAGTCCAGCTCGCCATTTTTAAGCTTGGCGATGGAGTCAAAATGAAAACCACCAAGCATGTCTAACTCTACTTCTGGCCAATGGCCACGGAACTCATTCAATGTTGGCATCAACCAGTCATAACAGCTGTGGCATTCGATGGTGATATTTAGACGACCTTTGCGCCCTTGACGAATACGTGAAAGATCCCGTTCGCTGGCTTCAATTTGTGGCAACACAGACTGCGCTAATTCTAATAAACGTTGGCCAGCAGGGGTAAAGCGCACAGGCTTGGTTTTACGATAAAACAGCGGCTGATCCAAGCGCCCTTCAAGCTCTTTAAGCTGATGGGACAGGGCAGACTGGGTCAGGTGTATTTGCGCAGCTGCCTCAACCAAACTGCCAGTTTGATCAAGTGCCATTAGGGTGCGTAAGTGTCGAAGCTCAATATTCACGTTAGACCTTCAGCTAATTATATGAGGTGCTAATTAAAGTATCATTATTAAAAATATTCAACATTTATTTGAAAATAATGAGTTTGATTCAATTTGAATTTGTGTGCATTGTGTATTAGTAAGTTTCACTCAAAGGATAATTAACGTGAATTTAACTAATAAAGAGTCAGGGCCTAATCTTACATCTCATGTGCTGGGTTATCCGCGCATGGGTGCTCAGCGCCAGCTAAAATGGGCGCTTGAGGATTATTGGAAAGGCCAGCTCACGCAAGAACAGCTTTTAAATGAAGCAGCTGATATTCGTCAATCCCATTGGAAAATTCAATTGGATGCCGGCTTAGATTTCATCACAGCGGGGGATTTTGCCCTGTATGACCATGTGCTGAATCATTCATACTTGTTTGGTGTTGTGCCTGAGCGTTTTGCTGCGAACGAGTCCGGCTGGCAGTGGGATACTTACTTTCGTATGGCCCGTGGCCGCAGTACTCAAGGGGATGATTGCGCCGCGTGCGAAATGACCAAATGGTTTGATACCAATTATCACTATTTAGTCCCAGAGTTTACTGAACAACAAGCATTTAACTTAAACGCAGATGTTTGGTTAGACGAAATCAAACAAGCACAAGCGTTAAGCCCTAATGTGAAAGCTGTATTAATTGGCCCGCTCACGTACCTTTGGTTGGGTAAACCCCAGCAAGACTTTGATGCCATTGAACTGCTGCCGCAATTATTGAATGCATACGCTGAACTATTACATAAATTAAGCGAGCTGGGCATTGAGTGGTTGCAGTTAGATGAACCCATTTTAGGTTTAGATTTGCCACAAAACTGGAAGCAAGGATTCGAGATTGCCTACAACCAATTAAAAAGCACATCACTTAAGTTGTTGGTTGCCACTTATTTTTCTGAATTAGATGATAACTTAACCTTGGCTTGCCAACTGCCTGTGGCGGGTTTGCATATTGATGGCATAAAGGGCAAGCAAGATTTGCCAAAGGTACTTGATCGTTTGCCACCGTATAAAGTTTTATCGTTAGGTTTAATTAATGGCCGCAATATATGGAAAGCCAATGTTGAATCGATTTTGCCGGTTATTAAAGATTTTTATTCGGTATTAGGTGATCGCTTGTGGCTTGCAAGCAGTTGCTCGTTATTACATGTGCCAGAAGACTTAGACCAAGAAACCAATTTAGTCGCCCCCATAAAAGCACAATTCGCGTTTGCTAAGCAAAAATGCAGTGAAGTCTCTCGGCTGTCAGAGCAGTTAGCGGCACAACTGAGAAATAACAAACACCGTATTAATGAAACACAAACCGAGCGTGTTAATACAACACTAGACGTGATTGGCACGGAGTTAAAACAACACATTGCTGAATTAACGCCGCAGTCATTTAAGCGTCATAGCGAATTTCTTGCGCGTAAAGCGGAGCAGAAAAAACACTTTAACTTACCATTGTTTTCGACCACGACCATTGGGTCTTTCCCTCAAACCAAAGAGATTCGCCAAGCCCGTTTAGGCTTTAAGCAAGGCAGTCTCTCGCAGGCGAATTATGAGTCGGTCATGTCTGAAGAGATTCGGCGGGCGGTGACAGAGCAAGAGAGCATTGGTTTAGATGTATTGGTACACGGTGAAGCCGAGCGTAACGACATGGTGGAATACTTTGGTCAGCAACTTGAAGGCTATGTGTTTACCGATTTTGGCTGGGTGCAAAGTTATGGTTCGCGCTGTGTTAAGCCGCCGATTATCGCAGCGGATGTATATCGCCCAGAGTCCATGACCGTGCGTTGGAGCCAGTACGCGCAGTCTCTGACAACCAAACCCATGAAAGGCATGCTCACAGGGCCCATCACCATGTTGTGTTGGTCGTTTACCCGTGAAGATATTTCACTTAAAGAGCAAGCATTTCAATTGGCATTGGCGTTATCTGAAGAGGTATTGGATTTAGAAAAAGCCGGCATCAATATGATTCAAGTGGATGAGCCAGCCCTGCGTGAAGGTTTACCGCTGCGTCAACGTGACTGGCAGGCGTATTTGCGCTGGGCAGTGGACGCATTCCGATTGTCGGTAGCAAAGGTACAAGACAGTACTCAAATTCATACGCACATGTGTTATGCCGAATTTAACGACATCATTCAGGCCATTGCGGAACTCGATGCTGATGTGATCACCATTGAAACCAGCCGCTCTAACATGGAGTTGCTGCAAGCGTTTGAAGACTTCAATTACCCCAATGACATTGGCCCTGGTGTGTATGACATTCACAGCCCCATTGTGCCGACCCAGCAATGGATGGAGCAGCTTTTACAAAAAGCCGCGCAAGCGATTCCGGCTGAGCAGTTATGGGTGAACCCAGATTGCGGCTTAAAAACCCGTGCATGGCCAGAAACCCGCGAAGCGCTCACGCTTATGGTGAGCGCGGCTAAGCAATTACGTGAGCAGTATTCAGGCGTTAAAGCGTAACGTGCGCGTGTCTGTTTAGGTCTAAATTTAATCGCTCAAGCTCATACTTGGCTTGAGCGATTGGCCATATGTTGCAACAGACACTTGCATCAAACTCAGTTAACTAAACACGATTTTCCCTGATAGTTAGCGTACAATACTGGCCTTTATACATTTGTAAGTTGCCATTATGTTTTCTTTTTTCGAAAAGCTTATTAATCCTTTTCCTCCGGAAGATCCACAACAGCCGCCCAGTACGTTATGGGCGTTTTGCCGACACTATACGCAAGGCATGGCGTTACCCTTAATTGCCATGGCAGTACTGACGGCTGTTTTAGCCATGTTTGAAGTTTACTTATTTGGCTTTATGGGCCAATTGGTTGATTGGCTTATCGACAAAGACCCACAAACCCTATGGCAAGAAGAAAGCACCACGCTGTATTTTTTAGCGTTTATGTTACTGGTGGGTATGCCCTTATTAGTCGCATTGCATTCGCTGGTGATTCATCAAGCGTTAATGGGTAACTTTCCCATGTCGATCCGTTGGATGGCGCACCGTTATCTTTTAAAACAAAGTATGAGTTTTTACCAAGACGAATTTGCCGGACGTATTGCCACTAAAGTGATGCAAACCTCGTTAGCGGTACGTGAAAGTGTGATGAAAATGCTCAACGTTATGGTGTACATATTAGTGTACTTTATTTCGATGCTTGCCGTGATTGCGCAAGCAGATTGGCGTTTAATTTTACCTGTATTGGTCTGGTTGGTTTTATATATTATTGCGCAATTAGTCTTTATTCCTAAATTAAAAAACGTTGCTACCGATCAAGCGAACGCTCGTAGTGATATGACGGGGCGTATTGTTGATAGTTATACCAATATCAGCACGGTTAAATTATTTAGCCATTCAAAGCGTGAAAGTGATTACGCAAGAGAAGGCATGGATGGTTTTTTACAAACGGTTTACAGCCAAATGCGTTTAGCGGTTGGTTTAAACGTGAGCGTGCACGCCATTAACTATTTATTAGTGTTTGGTATTGGTGCACTGGGCTTGTATTTGTGGGGCCAAGGGCAAATTACCGTGGGTGCTATTGCGGTTGGCATCAGCTTAGCGTTACGTTTGAATGGCATGGCGCAATGGATTATGTGGGAAGTGAGTAGCTTGTTTGAAAACATCGGTACCGTGGTTGATGGCATGCAAACATTGTCAAAACCACAAGATGTGCAAGATGTTAAAAAAGCCGAAGCATTGGATGTTAAAAAAGGCGCCATTGATTTTAATAACGTGGCGTTTTTCTATGATGAAAAACATGAGAAAGGCGTCAGCCAGCGTAAAGTGTTTGAACAATTGCAGCTGAATGTTAAACCCGGCGAAAAAGTGGGTTTAGTGGGGCGCAGTGGTGCAGGTAAATCGACCTTAGTTAACTTGCTGCTGCGTTTTTATGATGTGCAAGGTGGTGAGATTTGCGTTGACGGGCAAAACATTTCAACTGTTCAACAAGAAACCTTACGCGCTAAAATTGGTATGGTAACGCAAGACACCTCATTGCTGCACCGCAGTGTGCGCGACAATATTTTATATGGCCACCCATCGGCTACCCATGAAGATGTGATCGCCGCAGCTAAAAAAGCCGAAGCATATGGTTTTATTCAGCAGCTAACAGACCCATTTGGTAATAAAGGCTTTGATGCACAAGTGGGTGAGCGTGGTGTGAAATTAAGCGGTGGTCAACGTCAACGTATCGCCATTGCCCGTGTGTTGTTAAAAAATGCACCGATTTTAATTTTAGATGAAGCAACCTCTGCTTTAGACAGTGAAGTAGAAGCCGCGATTCAACACAGCTTGAATATATTAATGGAAGATAAAACCGTTATTGCCATTGCCCACCGGTTATCGACCATTGCTGCAATGGATCGTTTAGTGATCCTAGATGAAGGCCGAATTGTCGAGCAGGGCACCCACCAAGAACTGGTGAATAGCGGCGGCATTTACAGCCAGCTTTGGGCGCACCAAACCGGCGGCTTTATTGGTGAGTAATAACCATGACAGCCTTAGATGAAGCCGCGGCTCGTGAGCAGCTTGAAAGGGTTTTTAATCGGCATTATCAAGCTAGCTTAACCAATTGGCCTGCATTTTCAGACTGCTTTCACTTGCGTGAACTTGCGCAAGATGAGCACTGGATTCGCGCAGGCGATGTCACCAAGCAAATGTGCTTTATTGTGTCGGGCCTTTTGCGTATTTATTACATTGATCAAGCCGGTAACGAAGTGAACCAGCATTTTTATCAAGCCGAAGAAGTGCTGGCGCCCATTAGTGTGATGATGAGTAACGAGCCATGCCAATACTATGTGCAAGCATTAGAGGGCAGTGTGGTGTTATTAGCCGATAGTGATGAACTGTTTAAATTGGGCAACCAAGACATAGAATGGTTGCGCTTAGAAAACAAAATAGTGAAAACGGTATTTTTAAAAACGGTGAAGCGTGAAGCCAAATTATTGCTAGGTAATGGTGAGCAGCGTTATAAATGGTTTTTAAAAGAATACGCTGAGCTGGCCACCCGTTTACCGCAATATCACATTGCGTCGTTTTTAGGGATTACCCCAGTGTCACTGTCGCGATTGCGTAAGAAGATATCAAGTTAACTTATTGAGTTAGTGGGTATGGTTAAATAATAAATCAAATCTAATACACGTAAAAAAGCCCAGCTAATATTAGCTGGGCTTTTTGCTTTATAGTGAAAGTGCTAAACGCAAACCTTGGTCAATGGCGCGCTTAGCGTCGAGTTCTGCGGCTACATCAGCGCCACCAATTAGATGGTATGGCTTGGTTAGACCTTCTGTTAACTCGCGCAGTGGGTCTTGTCCGGCGCATACAATGACGTTATCGACGTTTAATACTTGTACACTGTCTTGAGCATTGTCTTTAACTTTAATGTGCAGGCCTTCGTCGTCGATTTTTAAATACTCACAACCCGGAATCATATTCACGCCTTTATTTTTCAAGCCGCTGCGATGAATCCAACCGGTTGTTTTGCCTAGCTTGCCGCCCACTTTTGACGCTTTACGTTGCAGCAAATACACTTCGCGTGCCGCTGGCGTAACGTCTGCTTCAACGCCTTCAATGCCGCCGCGTGCGTTAAGTGTCATATCTACCCCCCATTCTTTCATGAAGGCTTCGATGTTTTGGCTGGTGGCGGTGCCCTGATGCACAAGGTATTCGCTTACATCAAAACCAATACCACCTGCACCAATGACGGCCACTTTTTTACCAACAGGCTTTTTGTATTTAAGCACATCAAGGTAACTTAATACTTTGCTGTGTTCGATGCCTTCGATCTCAGGTAAGCGAGGGGCGATGCCCGTTGCAATAATAACGTCATCAAAGTCAGACTCGTTTAATTGTTGAGCATCAACACGGGTGTTGAGTTTGATGTTTACATTATTTAATTCAAGTTGCTTGTTAAAGTAACGAATGGTTTCATAAAATTCTTCTTTACCAGGCACTTGTTTCGCCGTGTTAAATTGGCCGCCGGTTTCGCTTTCAGCGTCAAACAATGTCACATCATGGCCGCATTGTGCCGCGGTGGTGGCAAACGATAAACCCGCTGGGCCAGCACCAATAACCGCGTACTTTTTCTTGGTGGAGCTTTCTTTAATCACGAGTTCAGTTTCGTGGCAGGCGCGCGGATTCACCAAGCAGCTTGTCATCTTGCCGCTAAATACATGATCTAAACAAGCTTGGTTGCAACCGATACAGGTGTTGATCTCATCGCTTTTGCCTTCGGCGGCTTTGCTCATGAAAAAACCATCGGCTAAAAATGGGCGAGCCATTGAAATCATATCGGCATCGCCGCGCTCTAATACTGCTTCAGCCACTTCTGGGGTGTTAATACGGTTTGACGTAATGAGCGGAATGTTTAATTCTTTTTTGAATTTGGCCGTCACCCAAGTGAACGCTGCGCGGGGGACCTTGGTGGCAATGGTCGGGCCACGTGCTTCATGCCAACCGATGCCGGTGTTTATAATGGTTGCGCCTGCTTTTTCGATGGCCTTACCCAGTTTTAATACTTCATCATAAGTGCTGCCGCCTTCAACTAAATCGAGCATCGATAGGCGATAAATAATGATGAACTTTTCACCAACCGCTTCACGGGTACGACGAACTACTTCAACGGCAATACGCATGCGGTTTTCATAAGTACCGCCCCATTTGTCATCACGTTGGTTGGTGCGTTGTGATAAAAACTGATTAATGAAGTAGCCTTCAGAGCCCATGATTTCGACACCGTCATAGCCGCCTACTTGTGCGTACCTAGCCATTTGCACAATGTCGTTAATTTCACTTTCAATGCCGTCGTCATCAAGCTCTTTTGGTTTAAACGGATTAATCGGCGCTTGAATCGCTGAGGGTGCAACCGATTCTGGGTTAAAGGCATAACGGCCGGTGTGTAAAATTTGCATGCAAATTTTACCGTCTTCTGCGTGTACCGCATCGGTAATGACTTTATGGGTTAAAGCATCTTCATTACTTGTAATTAGGTTGGTGTGTGGGTGCGTGGCCGCATGGGCATTTGGCCCAAAGCCACCAGTCACGATTAAGCCAACACCGCCTTTGGCGCGTTCGGCAAAAAACGCCGCCATGCGGTCTAACCCATTTTTGTCTTCTTCAAGACCGGTGTGCATTGAACCCATTAATACGCGGTTTTTTAATGTTGTGAAGCCCAGATCAAGGGGCTGAAATAAATTAGGAAAATGTGTGTTCATGTTTGACTCCAGATAGTGATTGGATAATACCCTTAGTATCTATGTTGTTTAAATACCCGTCCTTATCATTTGTTAAGGAGGGAGGGGTATATTTGCTCAATAATGCAAAAAAATAATAAAGAGCCATAAATATGTCATCGTCAACATTGCAATACACAGCACCGCTCGCCGATATGGCCTTTTTAAGGCTGGGTTTACAATCAAATGCATTAACCGATTCTCAATTACAAAGTGACTACTTTGTACTGCAACAAGCGGCTAAGTTTGCTGAAGACGTGCTTGCGCCGATTAATCGAGAATGTGACGAACAAGGCTGTCAATTTATTGATGGCCAAGTGCAATTACCGGTTGCTATGAAAGCCGCTTTTAAAACGTATGCAAGTGCGGGTTGGATGGGTGTGGCCATGCCTGAACAGTGGGGCGGCCAGGCACAAACGGAAACATTAGCCGCCAGTATTGGTGAAATGCTGACCTCATCAAATCATGCATTTAGCATGAAACCCGCGCTGACGATCTCAGCCTGTCGTGCATTGATTAGCCATGGCTCAAAAACCTTACAAGATATTTATTTGCCCAACATGATCGCAGGCAAATGGACAGGCACTATGTGCATGACAGAAGCCCATTGCGGTAGCGATTTAGGTTTGATTCGCACCAAAGCGGTTGAACATGACGGTGGATATTTAATCAGCGGCAATAAAATATTTATATCATCGGGTGAGCATGACGCGAGCGAAAATATTATTCATTTAGTATTGGCACGCTTGCCGCAATCCCCGGCGGGAATTAAAGGTTTGTCTTTATTTTTGGTGCCTAAAAAATTAGAAGACAGTCAGGCGCAGTGGGTGGTGAACAATCACGTTACGTGTATCGGCATTGAAGATAAAATGGGCATACACGCCAGCCCAACGTGTTCGTTAAATTTTGAGCAATCAACAGGTTGCTTAGTGGGTGAAATTAATGGCGGTATTCAAGCCATGTTCACGATGATGAATGAAATGCGATTGGGTACGTGTTTACAAGGTGTGGGTTTAAGTGAGCGGGCTTATCAAAAAAGTTTGGCCTATGCCCGTGAGCGCACTCAAATGCGCAGTTTATCGGGTAAAAAACAACCGGATCAAGACGCTGATTATATTATCGAACACCCAGATGTACGCCGCATGTTATTAACACAAAAAGCGTTTGCTGATGGTGGGCGAGCGTTGGCTTATTTTTGTGCGCAATTATTAGATACAACCCATGGGCAAGACGATAAAGACGCTCAAGATTTGTTAGACTTGTTAACGCCCATCGCAAAAGGCTTTTGTACCGAAACCGGTTTAGAAAGCGCAAGTTTAGGCATACAGGTATTTGGTGGTCATGGTTTTGTGCGCGAACACGGGGCCGAGCAACTCTATCGTGACGGTCGTATTGGTACCTTGTATGAAGGCACAACGGGCATTCAAGCGCTGGATTTATTGGGCCGAAAAGTATTGGCGAATCAAGGCAAAAGTTTAAAAGCCATGACAAAGTTAATTCATGTTGTGAGTGCTAAACACAAAGACAACCCTGAATTATCTCATTTAGCCCAGCAGCTTAGTCCGTATGCAAAGCAGTGGGGTGAGCTCAGTATGAAAATCGGTATGAAGGCGATGAAAAACCATGACGAAGTGGGTGGTGCCAGTGTCGATTTTTTAATGTACTCAGGTTATGTGGTGTTGGCGTATTTCCATTTAATCATGGCCATAGAGGCGAAACAGTTATTGAATGACAATGTTGAGTATCCTGAGTTGGGTATTCATACGCAGTTTTTACAGTCTAAAGTGCAAATAGCGGAATTTTACTTTGCGCGTATTCTACCAAGAACAAAAAGCTTAGAGATTACCATGCAACAAGATTTGGCCAGTTTGGCACCTATTTGGGGGTGAGCAGGGAGTTGTCATTCATACGGTTAACATTATTGATCATATTTTTATCAATAATGTTAACCGTAATAGCGAATCTAATTGATGATGTATATTACAAAAAAAAGCGCAAAAAATGCGCTTTAATGTTTTAGTTTTTAATGTGACTGATTCGTATCATTTACTAATGATGAATCGACCAACTTGCTTGCCCATGCTGTTTGCTAGTTCAGACAGTTGATTGCTTGCTTTTGAAACGTGTTGCGCTGAGTCCGCTGACTCTACGGCAATGTCACTGATACTGGTTACACTGCGATTGATATCATTTGCAACCGCACTTTGTTCTTCTAGTGCGGTTGCAATGTGGATATTCATATCAAAAATACTTTGAACTGACTGCTCAATAAGCTCCAATGAAGACTGGCCTTCTTCTACGACCTTGCGGCATTCATCCGCTTTGGTTTGTCCATTTTTCATGGCAACAACGGAATTCTGAGTGCCTTTTTGTAAACGCTCAACTAGGTCGCGAATTTCTTGTGTCGATGTCTGTGTACGTTGTGCAAGTGTGCGTACTTCATCGGCCACTACCGCAAAGCCTCTGCCTTGTTCGCCTGCACGGGCGGCTTCAATTGCAGCGTTTAAAGCAAGTAAATTGGTTTGTTCTGCAATGCCATTTATCACATCAACCACTGAGCCGATGTTTTGGCTTTCGCCTTCAAGGTTAGTGAGGATATCAGCCGTATTCTCGATTTCTTCCATAAAGCTATTTAACAGTGATGAACTGCGCTGGCCAATGCTTCGGCCATCTTTACTGCGTGTTGTAGCTTGCTTGGCGGCTTCTTGGGCATCGTTGGTTGACTGAGCAATCTCTTGAATAGAGGCGGTCATCTCGTTCATGGCGGTTGCCACCTGGTCTGTTTCATTTTGCTGCTTTAATGTATTTTTGTTGGCTAAGTCTGATATTTTTGCCAAGCCTTTTGATGCATCTGACAGTTGTTTGCTGCTGCCATTGACTTCGCCCATTAGCATATTGATGCGTGACATCATTGTATTAAATACAGCGGTGGTTTGAGCTAATTCATCTTCACCTTTTATCGATATCTTTTGTGTGACATCTGAATCTTTTTCAATACTGTTCATGGTTAGGCTCATTTGATTGAGCGGCGTGGTGATAGACCTAGTGACAAGAACACTCGCGATGATTAATAATGTCGTCGCCAGTAACGTACCTAAAATATATGCCGCTGTTAAGGCGTCAGTTTGATCATGAACATCAATGCTGACTTGCTTTGCAACTTCAAGTTGTAAGTTAATAAGTTCGGTTATTTTGTCGC
The DNA here is from genome assembly GCA_034111105.1 of Bermanella sp. Taxonomy (GTDB): domain Bacteria; phylum Pseudomonadota; class Gammaproteobacteria; order Pseudomonadales; family Oceanobacteraceae; genus Bermanella. The sequence goes on from JAWUXY010000030.1 coordinate 22,851, forward strand.
TAATGGGGTCAATTTGATCATAAAGGGTCCCATTAATATGGTTAAGCTCGTACTGAATTTTCCCGGTCTTACCTTTAAGAAAATCCTCTACTTTATGAATAGCGTTATTGGCTTCCGTAAAAAGGGGTTCAGCTTCACGCGCTAATCTTGCTTCTTCTGTTGTAAGTGTCGTTGCCAGATACTCTTTCCACGTTTTGGCGATTCTATCTTGTGCGGATATTAGATTTTTTTGGGCTTGCTCAACTGTCATACGACCTGTGTTGGTTTTATTAATGGTATCAATAATCAATACGGCGTAATCATCAGCAATGATTTTTAAATCACGCAGCGGAACAACTCGGTCTTTGTATAGGCTGTCTACGCCATTTTGAATGTTACCAAAGATACTAACAGCACTGGTAACCACTAAAATAAGAACGATAATAGGGAAAAAAGACGTAGCGATAAGCCGTGTTGATATCTTGAACCGTGAAAGCATGGCGTGAGCACTCAAAATTTCGTTATATTAAAAGTCTAGCCTAACCTTTAAAAAGTGCTTAATCGCGCCTAAAAAAATTTATTTTACGCTAGTTGATGGGTTTTTAAGTACTATCGACGACGAAAGCGACTGCGATAATCACTGGGGGTCACGCCTGTTTTACTTTTAAATAGCCGCCTAAAAGAGCTAGCGTCTTCATACCCTACGGTGTTCATTATGGTATCAATGTGCATGTCACTTTCTTCTAATAGCTTTTGTGCCCCTTCAACTCTTAAGCCTTGAATATACACATTCGGTGGCATATCAAGCGCTTGGTTAAACCGTCTTATTAAAGTGCGCTTTGATACGCTGAAACGTTGAGCTAAGTCGTCAATCGCAATACTGGTTGCGTAGTTTTGTGTCAGCCATTGCTGAACCTCTTTAATCAGGGTGTCTTTATGGGGCTTTGCTAGGCCCATCAGTGAGTAGGAAAGCTGGCTGTCTCTGCGGTAATCAATAACAAATGCTTTTGCGGTTTGAATGGCGGTTTCAAACCCCACAAAGCGTTCGATCATATGTAGGCCTAAATCAAACCAAGCAAGACCACCCCCTGCGCAATAAATATGCTCATCGCGGGTCAGCATGAATTCAGCGGTTAGGTTAACGTTAGGGTAGTGCTGTTTGAATTGATCTTTGAATCCCCAGTGGGTCGTGGCTTGCCGCCCGTTTAAAATACCCGCTTGGGCCAGTAAAAAGTTTCCCGTGCAGTTGCCTGCAATAATGCAGCGCTGGCGATCGGCGGCTTGAATTGCATTGATTAAGTCAGGATTACTCGCCAATACCTGTTCAATGGGGCCACCAATAGTGGGGATGATAAGAGCATCTGCGTTTTGTATTTCTGCAAAGCTAACATGAGCACCTAGGTTGATGCCGTTGATGCAGCGTATCGGTTCGCCATTTGCACTGGCTATTTTGACATCGAATATTGGGGTGGGCTCGCTACCTTGAATGCGGTTCCAAGTGACGCCCGCTAACGCAAAAAGATCTAATACACCTGTGATGGCGGATGCTAAGGCCTGATCAAAACCGAGTATGTAGATATTTTTCATGTTTGGCATAAATAGCTTTATTTGTGGCTATATTGACAATTACCGCGCTAAGTTACAAGGCTGATACTGAAGCTTAATGATACAAAGCCCGCTAAGGAGCCACCGTGGCCAATTTAATGAACCCTAAAGACATGGATTTTTTGCTGTATAACGTATTTGACGCGCAGGGGTTAACGCAAGCCGATCGCTTTCAAGACCATGATAAAACCACGTTTGATGAAGTGTTAAAAACCTCAGCACGTATTGCGGAAGAGCACTTTTTGCCCCACAACGCAAAAGCCGATAGCCAAGAACCTCAATTTGACGGTGAAAAAGTGACCACCATTCCAGAAGTTAAAACGGCATGGCAGCACTTTGCACAATCCGGTTTGTTGTCCGCCCGCCATCAATATGAAGACGGCGGCATGCAGTTACCCGCGTTAATTCATGCGGCATGTAATGCCTATTTTATGTCGGCGAATCCATCGACGGCAGGCTATTCATTTTTAACCAGTGCGGCGGCTAATTTAATTCATGCATTTGGCGATCAAACACAAAAGCAAACGTACCTGCCGCATATGTTTAGCGGACGCTTCGCTGGCACCATGGCATTAACCGAGCCGGATGTGGGTTCGTCGTTGGGCGACTTAAATACGAAAGCACTTGCGCAGGCTGACGGCAGCTACCGCATTAAAGGCCAAAAAATGTATATCTCAGGTGGTGATCAAGATATCACCGAGAATATTGTGCATTTAGTGTTAGCACGTATTGATGGGGCGCCAAAAGGCGTAAAAGGCATTTCGTTATTTTTAGTACCGAAATTTTTAACCGAAGCGGATGGCACATTAGCCCAACGTAATGACGTTAATCTTGCAGGCCTATTACATAAAATGGGTTACCGCGGTACCACATCAACTGTTTTGAATTTTGGCGAAAAAGATAATTGTCATGGCTATTTAATTGGTGAAGCCAATAAAGGCCTGATGTACATGTTCAAAATGATGAACGAAGCGCGAATTGGCGTGGGTACAGGTGCCGCCATGATTGGTTACCGCGGGTATCTTGAATCATTAGACTACGCAAAAAATCGCCCGCAAGGCCGTGCGCCAGATGAAAAAAATTCGCAAAGCAAACCGCTTAATATTATTGAACATGCCGACGTTAAACGCATGTTGCTTGCGCAAAAAAGTTACGTTGAAGGGTCACTCGCTTTGTGTTTATTAGCCGCAAGGTTAGTTGATGAGCAAGAGGCGATGGGCAATGAAGACAGTGGCTTGTTACTGGATTTATTAACGCCTGTAGTGAAATCGTTCCCTTCTTCTTATGGATTAAAAGCAAACGATTTAGCAATTCAAGTATTAGCGGGTGCAGGTTACACCCGTGAATATCCGGTTGAGCAGTGTTATCGCGACAACCGTTTGAATCCTATACACGAAGGTACATATGGTATTCAGTCGCTTGATTTGCTTGGGCGTAAATTGTGGCAGGCCAATGGCAAAGGGCAGCAATTATTAATGGCTAAAGTGCAAACCACATTAAAAGGTGCCGGTAATAAGCCGCAATTAAAAGCGCTAGTGCTCATTTTTCAACAGCACTTGAATACATTTGTGCAAACCACGATGACATTGGGTAAAGTCTTACAAAGCGGCGATGTAAAAAAAGGATTGGCAAACTCTGCATTGTATTTAGATATGATGGGGAAAATAGTTATTTCGTGGTTATGGTTAGAAATGGCAGATAAAGCGATCGAGACGTATACCGATTCGAACGATGAGTCCGATCACGCTTTTCTAGCCGGTAAGCTTCAAGCCGCACAGTATTTTATTAAATGGGAATTGCCAGAGATAGAACATTTGGCAGCATTGTTAAGTGGTTTTGATTCAACATGTTTAGATATGCAAGAAAATTGGTTTTAAAGGAGAGGTTGTTATGAGTGACAAAATAATTGTTGAAAGTCGTGATCATATATTAACCATTACGTTTAACCGACCAGAAAAATACAATGCACTAGACCCAGAGAGTTATCATATTCTGGCCAAAGCATTGTACCAATTACAAACGGATGATGATTTGCGTGTGGGTATCATTCAAGCCAACGGCGATCATTTTACATCGGGGTTAGAGCTTGATAAATGGGTGCCTATTTTTGCAAAAGGGGAGGCGCCTAAGTTACCGCCAGAGCACATAGACCCTTATGGTATTCAAGGTGAACAATTAACCAAGCCGGTTGTTTTGGCGGCACAAGGGTTGTGTTATACATCGGGTTTAGAGCTATTACTGAATACGGATATCCGCATTGCGACAAAAGATGCGCGCTTTGCTCAACTTGAAGTGCAGCGTGGTATTTATCCCTGCGGCGGCGGTACGATTCGCTTACCTGAAGAAATTGGCTGGGCCAATGCTCAGCGTTATTTATTAACAGGTGATGAGTTTTTTGCAGAGCAAGCTTTGCAATGGGGAATGCTACAAGAGATTGTTGATCGAGATCAGTTACATATTCGCGCTCGCGAATTAGCGACAAAAATAGCCGATGCAGCGCCTCTTGGTGTACAAGCAGCGCTGCGTTCATCAAAATTATCCCGCACCCAAGACCAAAACATTGCGTTACATTCGGTGTTTGATGACATGCCGAAGGTGATGCAAAGCGAAGATGCCAGCGAAGGTGTTCGTTCATTTTTAGAACGCCGTAAAGCACACTTCCAGGGTAAGTAAGTTCTTTGTGTTATGCGTCTATCATAAAGCGCTTAACCATGCATACCGCTTAAAGAGAAAGATAGAAACAAAATCGACTTGATTAAAGCCCGCTAAGCGGGCTTTTTTTTGCCTGATGTTAAGTGTGCGATAACGCATTTTATATGGTTTTAGGGCATAAAACTGTAAATAACAATCAATTTTTATCGTAATTCGATAATAATTGATTGTTTTTTAATATTTCATGTGCCAATCTTCACCTACTCTCAAGCATGACTAAGGCGAAAGGCATATGAATAATAGATCCAGCGTTAAAAGATTTAGCTTATGGATACACAGGGCATTATCGGCAAGTTTTGTGATGACACCTGTGTATTATATCTTTTATTGGTTTTTGGTCGGTCACGATACCCGCTCTTTCGTGCTTGATACCTCAAACCCGGCTGCGGTTGGCTCTTATGAATTGCCACTTCAATTACAAATGGCGGGTTTCTTCTCAAGCTTATTTCCTATGATTATTCTTATGTGTGTGTTGTTTTATTTAAGAAAAATATTCTCATCCTATAAAGAAGGCATAATTTTTTCATTTGAGCACGTGGTCTTATTTAAAAAAATAGCCAAGTATTTAGCAATCTGGGTTCTTCTAACCGTTATATATGAAACGGTTAAGAGCGTATTGTTTTCATTAGGTAACCCAGTAGGGGAGCGTATGTTGACGGTCACTTTTGGCTCTGAAGAAATAACCGTAATATTGGTTTCTGTGTTTATCTACGTGATTGCCTGGGTAATGAATGAAGGTCGTGTGTTGGCTGAAGAAAACCAGATGACAATATAACGTGAGCTAATTATGACGATTAGAATTAATTTAGACCTTATGCTTGTTAAGCGAAAAATGAAGTCCAATGAGCTCGCAAAGTTGATTGGTATTTCTGAGCAAAACCTATCAATCTTGAAAAGAGAGAGAGCGAAAGCGATCCGAATCACAACACTGGATGCAATTTGTAAATATCTTGAATGCCAGCCAGGGGATATTTTAGAGTTCACAGACGAAGAGCTAACTGAGTAATATTATTTTACATTTATGTGCCTGAATAACATTAGGCCGCTGACAACTTAATATATTTAAGCCCGCTGTGCGGGCTTTTTTTTGGCTGTTAATATATGGAATTTGACGAAGCGGTCAGAAAAATATCAATTTACTGAAGCGAAAAAGTAATGACTTAGATCAGGGGTTGTTACAATGTTTGTCATGCATTCTCATACCGATCATCACGCCTGTAGCGATATTTTTCGTAGCCTTATTTTTACTGGATCAACTTATATTATTTGTAAGTTTTTGATATTACTCAATAATTATTATTTTTAGCTTTTTCTAGTTATTTTTATGACTTTAACCGTCTAGTTTAAACGGCTTAGACCTAAAATGAGTCTGGTGCTTTAACTCTAAAGCAGTCTTTGATTTATTAAAATGATTCGATAACTATCTAAAACAGTTTGATGAGCTGCGTTTATTTTTTAATAATTATATGGCTGTCATATTAAGAGCGAATATTTCAACAAAGGTGATATATGGAAGCATTAGAGAACAAAACCTACGATGAAATTGCACTGGGTGATCAGTGTGTTTATAAAAAAACATTAACCGAAGCCGATTTAATTTTGTTTGCTGTGGTCTCTGGTGATGTTAATCCAGTACACCTTGATGAAGAGTTTGCACGAAACTCTATGTTTAAGGAGCGTATTGCACATGGTATGTGGTCGGGCTCATTGGTGTCCGCTACTTTGGCAACGGTTATGCCGGGGCCTGGTACTATTTATTTGAATCAATCTTTGAATTTCCTTCGCCCAGTAAAATTAGGCGATACCTTGTCGGTAAAGTTAACAGCCCAACAAAAAAATGATGAAAAGCATACGGTTGTATTTAATTGTGAAGTTGTAAATCAAGATGGCAAGCGTGTATTAGAAGGGGAGGCCAAAGTAATTGCCCCCACTAAAAAAATCATTATAGCCAAACCTGAGTTGCCAAAAATTACTATTGGTGAGCCAGTATTGAGCGAAATTGCATGAAAATAAATGTTGAATTTGATTTAACACCAGATGAGTTTCGTCAAGCAATGGGGTTGCCAGATGTGCAGGGATTGCACGAAGAGATCATCAGTACCATTGTTGAAAAAATGAAAAATGCTGAAGACGGATACGATGCTTTTTCATTGCTGAAGCCTTATTTAAATACCAGTATGCAAACAATGGAAAGTGCACAAAAAGGATTTTTTGACACACTATTTAATATGACCTCTAAGCACGAAAGTAAATGAATTTAAATTGATCTTGTTTTACTAAAACAAAGGACTGTCTTAGGGAGATCAATTTAAGCAATTAGGACTATTCTAAAAACCAACCTCAAGGAGAGGAAAATGCAAGAAAACATCATGAATGCGTTCACGGAGCAAGCAAAAAGCTTCTATTCACCACTTAATAAGCTGAGTGCTTTGATGGTTGAGAATATGGAGAAAATGACGGAGTTCCAATTGGAGTCAATTAAATCATATGCTGACATTACGATGTCACAAATGAAAAAAGCGGTTGATGTAAAAGATGCTGAATCATTACGCTCTTTTTCTACCTCTCAAACGGAAGCAGCGGCTACCGTTAATAAAAAAATCATGGAAGATGCAAAATCATTGTCAGATTTAGCGAATGATTTTAAATCTCAAGTTGAAGCCGTTTGGCAAGAAGCGCGTCCTGCTTCAAAGCCGGCTGAGAAAAAAGCAACAAAAACAGCGTAAAGCACATTAAGCCACATCTTTGATGTGGCTTTTTTAATTAAATCAAGGATAGGGTATGTCACAGGAAAGTCTGAATATTGAAGAAACCGTTAATGATTTCATCGGTATGTCAGTGAAAGCAAGTGAGCAGTTCTCTGATATTTTAGAAAGTTTAACGTCTCGAAAAACATCAGAAGATGACCCTGCTGCTACCGTAATGTCTGATTTTAATGAGGCATTTTCTGAGTTTAGTGATAAGTTGATGCAAAACCCAGCTGCTATTGTCGGTCAACAAATGCAGCTAATGAATAAACAGATGGCGTTATGGCAACATACCGCATTAAAATTCATGGGGCAAGATTCTGAACCCGTCATTGAACCTGACTCTTCAGATCGTCGGTTTAAAGACGATGACTGGCGCTCAAATCCACTGTTTGATTACTTGAAGCAAAACTACCTGCTGCATGCTGATGCTATCCATAATATGGTTGATAGTGTTGATGACTTATCCGAATTAACCAAAAATAAAGTAGACTTTCTAGTTCGTCAGTATGTTAACGCCTTATCACCTAGTAACTTTGCAGGTACGAATCCAGAAGTCGTTCGCAAAACCATTGAAACTGGCGGCGCTAATTTATTGAAAGGTATGGAGCAGCTTTCCCATGATTTAAAAGACAGTTTTGGCGGTTTAAATATTGCAATGTCCGATAGCAGTGCATTTAAAGTTGGCCAGAATGTTGCGACAACGCCGGGATCTGTTGTTTATGAAAATGATTTAATTCAGCTCATTCAATATACACCAACCACAAAAAGCACATTCAAAACTCCGTTGTTAGTTATTCCACCTTTTATTAATAAATACTATATTTTAGATTTGCGGGAAAAAAATTCATTACTAAAATGGCTGGTTGATCAAGGTCATACTGTATTTTGCATTTCATGGGTTAATCCTGGTCCTAGCCTTAGAAACAAAGAATTCAACGATTACATGCAACAAGGACCACTAGCAGCACTAGACGCTATAAAACAAGCAACAGGTGAAGCTGAGGTAAACGCAGTGGGTTATTGTTTAGGAGGTACTTTGCTAGCGGCTACATTAGGCTATATGAAAAAAACTAACGATCATCGTATTAAATCGGCGACGTATTTAGCAACCCTCATTGATTTTTCTGACCCTGGCGAAATTGGTGTGTTTATTAATGAAACAGCAATCAGTGCATTAGAAAAACAAATGAATGCATTAGGCTATTACGATGGTCGTATGATGGCATTTAGTTTTAATTTGTTACGTGAAAATGATCTTTTCTGGTCGTTTTTTATTAATAACTATTTAAAGGGTGAGCGCCCAATGGCGTTTGACTTATTATACTGGAACACCGACGGTACAAACCTTCCTGCTACCATGCACAGCTTTTATTTACGTAATATGTATTTGCATAACAGACTAAAAGATAAAGATGGAATTCAATTAAATGGACAAGGGATTGACCTTTCTCAGGTGGATGTGCCGTCATACTTTCTCTCTTTAGCTCAGGATCATATTGCAAAATGGCAAACCACTTATAAAGGCGCTCAGCTTTTTAAAGGCGATGTTAAGTTTGTATTAGGTGGTTCCGGCCATATAGCGGGTGTAGTAAACCCACCAAGTGCCAATAAATATGAGTACTGGACCAATGATCAATTGGCCGCTAATTCATCAGAGTGGTTCAAGCAAGCTAAGCGTAACGAAGGTTCTTGGTGGGTGAATTGGCAAGAATGGGTTGCAAACAAAACAGAAGGCAATGTACCCGCGCGTACTCCGGGGCAAGGCGAAATTGACGTGATTGAGCCTGCGCCAGGACGTTACGTATCAAAACGTATTGTAGATGTTATAAACACATAATAAAAAGACATAATAAAAATTAGCAGTAGGCCTTTTTACCGAGCTTAATCAGCTCGGTTTTTTTATGTCTGTCGTTTAATTCACAGTTAAGGTACTTATTTTATTGAAAGTTAAAAAACCTCAATTGTTACTAATAGGTGCTATCTCTATCTAGGGCTAATCATTTACTAAGGAAGCGTTTTATGAAATAGGCGCTATAAAGTAGTCATTAAATGCCACCAAATTCTATGATGTGCTGTATTTAGCTGAACCCTTTAAAATGGTGGGTGCCTTTATGTAGGTTAATCATTAATTGATTTTCATGGTTAGAATAGGGCTTGCATCTATGTGTCAATGAAATGTGCCAGCATTATTTGCATAAATACAATGAGTTATTTGATTTGGTTGATATTGTGTCACTATTTTCATTTTTGATCAGTTTGACCTTAATGCCAAAATTGTCGATTATTGTGACGAGAGAGAAGCAATATAAAAGAGCGGAAAATGAAACGAGCGAGTATGATGCTCATTGTTTTATTGTAAAAAGCGCTGAAAGTTGTGATTCAGCTAGGACCAAACTCAAATTTTATATATTTAAAGGAAAACAAATGAAAATGTATTCGCTATTTATGTGTGCTTTATTAGTCTTGGCACCTAATGCCTTTGCAGATTGGATATTGCAAACTGAAGAATCACTGCTTAATTTTGTATCAATTAAGAAGGATGCAATCGCAGAAATTAGCCACTTTAAACAATTTAATGGCTCGATTGATGAAAAAGGTAAATTATCAGTATCGGTTGACCTCTCTAGTGTCGATACAAAAATAGGTATTCGTGATGAACGATTAAAAAATAATTTTTTCAATGTTTCTAAGTACGCGAATGCCATGTTAACAGGCAATGTTGAAATATCTCGTGCATCAAGCTTAGAGAATGGTGACTATTACACCGATTTAGTCAACTTAACGCTATCGCTTCATGGTGTTGATAAACAAGTTCAAGCCGAAGTGACCATTGTGAAACTAAATGAAAACAAATGGCTAGTGAGCTCGGCTAAGCCAGTTATTGTCAATGCAGGCGATTATAAGTTGGCAGAAGGTATCGAAACGTTAAAAAAATTAGCGGGACTACCGAACATCAGTTTAGCGGTGCCAGTTACCTTTGAACTTATATTTAAGAAATAACGCATATAAAAGCAGTGTTCAAATAAAGCACTGCTTTACTGATATTTATGAATGATCAATTTGAAAAAAATGGCTACATTTTATTAGAATCTTTTTTTTCTGATGATACGTTGGCTAGCATAAGAGAAATTCTTATATCTTTTCATGCAGCGTGGAAAAAGAAATACGAGAAATTCTATACAGAAAAAGCCATTAACTCGGCCTATATCACGAAACAAGGTGAGCTTGATGAGGCTTATCGGTTTGCTCTTTTTCAGTTTTTAACCAGTAACAAGTTTGCGTATGTCGTCAGGTCGATTTTTATTGAGCCTCCTATATTTATGAATACTCAATTGTTTTTTGATCCGTTTAATCATGGCCAAAAAAATTATTGGCATCGAGACCCGCAATATCACTTATCAATCGATGAGCAAAAAGCAGCCTTGTCAGGCCCAGAAGTCGTACACTTTCGCATTCCTTTGTTTAATGAGCCGGGTATCGAGTTGATTCCGAACACGCATAAGCGTTGGGATTCCCCCCATGAGCAAGCGGTGAGGTTAGAAGAGTGTGGGCATAAGAGTAGCGAGAATTTAGGTGAGGGGCTTTCTATTGAGCTTAAGGCAGGTGATTTGCTGGTGTTCTCTGCCAATATGATTCATCGAGGCTTGTATGGCCAAGATCGGTTGTCATTGGATGTGTTATTTTGTGATAACCACCCAGATTTAATGGGCTTTATAGATAGGGATGGGTATCCAAAAGATGACGATTATGAACGCCTTGATAATACATGGATGTTTAT
>JAWUXY010000031.1:0-27343 GCA_034111105.1 Bermanella sp.
AGAATACCGTCTTTTCCAGTGAGGTCTTGACCTTCACGTAGGGCTTTAAGGGCGGCTTCCATATCGAATGTTGGTTTGGTCATATGTCATCTCTTTTTTAGTGATTTTAAAGAAATGACACAGAATTTTGAACACTACCAACTTGATGTTTACGAATTAAATGAAATTGTCGGTATAGCACTTAAAGATGGTGTGGTAGATGATAATGAAAAACGTGTATTGGCCAGTATCATTGCAAGGTTAAATGCAGAAGAATTAGTCGGCGAGCTTGCAGACAAAGTGGCCGAATTAAGAGCCGAGCACGGTTTTTAATCCTATTGTTTATCGAATAGTGGTTACAAAAAAGCCAGCATTAGCTGGCTTTAAATTGAGTAGGGGTCAGTTGTGAGGTTAAATCACATGTACTCCAAACTCATCCAACATTTTAATCAACTGAATTAAGGGTAAACCAATCAAAGTATTGGGATCATTACCTTCTAAGCGTTCAAACAAGCTAATACCTAAGCCCTCTGACTTAAAGCTGCCTGCGCAGTTGTAAGGCTCTTCTTTTTTTAGATAGTTTTCGATCTGCCCATCGGTTAATTCTTTAAAATAGACATAGAAGGGCTCAACAGTCTCTTTGTATTGATTTGTGCCGGCATTGAATACACATAAACTCGTATAAAAAGTCACCGTGCGGCCGCTGGCATTTTTTAGTTGCTCTATGGCACCTTCATGATTACCGGGCTTACCAATAATATGGCCATCTAAGGTGGCACATTGGTCACTGGCAATAATAATAGACTGTGGATGGCGCTGTGCTATGGCTTGTGCTTTTGCTTTTGCTAAGCGGGCAACCATGTCTTTGGGTTGTTCATCTTTTAACGGGGTTTCGTCGATGTCAGGACTGTCACAATCGAAGCTTAAATCCAGCTTTTCTAAGAGGGCTTTACGGTAAGGTGAGCTTGAGCCTAAAACTAAACGGGCCATAGGAATCTGCCAAAAATGAAATTTGGCTAAGTGTACGGGATTTTGAGCAAAAAAAAACAGGCCCAAAGGCCTGTTCTTCTTTTTAGACTGGGGTCTAAATTACTTAGCCAAGTTTTCGTTCGCGAAGTCCCAGTTTACTAGCGCCCAGAAGCCTTTTAGGTAATCAGGACGTACATTGCGGTAATCAATGTAGTAAGCATGTTCCCAAAGGTCAACGGTCATAAGTGGCGTTAGGCCAGCTTCAGTGATTGGAGTTGCTGCATTAGACGTGTTTACGATGTCTAAAGAGCCGTCTGCTTTTTTAACTAACCAAGTCCAGCTAGAGCCGAAGTTGTTTACAGCAGAATCATTGAATTTAGCTTGGAATTCTTCAAAAGAACCAAATGCTGCGTTGATTGCATCTGCAATCGCGCCAGTAGGTGCGCCGCCGCCGTTAGGGCTTAGGCTGTTCCAGTAAAAAGTGTGGTTCCAGATTTGAGCAGCGTTGTTGAAAATGCCGCCAGAAGACGTTTTAACGATTTCTTCTAGAGACTTGCTAGCAAGCTCAGTACCTTCAACTAGGCCATTTAGCTTAGTTACGTAGGTGTTGTGGTGTTTACCGTGGTGAAAATCAAGGGTCTCAGCGGAAATATGTGGCTCTAAAGCATCTTTTGCATAAGGTAGTGCTGGTAGTTCGAACGCCATGTTGGGCTCCCGTTATTATGGTTGGACTCTCATCATCAATACTTACGAGGTGTTATTCGTAAGTACCTAAAAATAGGTGAGTGAATAATAGCACTAGAACCACAGGCTTTCTATTGATCTGCTGGACTAATGAATTGCTCATTGTGAACAAATTAACCAAAACAGTGACACTGACTTGCCAAATATCAACTAACTGCCACAATAGCCAAAATTCAAGATAATTTTATAGCCCTTATGAATAAAGACAAAGAACCAGAACAGTTAGCATCCATAGCAATGAGCCGCGAAGAAATTGCGAGTCGTCAGCGTTCGACGGGTAAATTTAAAGCCCCCGCGTCCAGCGGTGGATCGTCCGGTGCCTCAAAAGTCTTATGGGCATTATCGGTCTTTTCCCTGATTTTTTGTGTGGGTTTATTGGTCGAACTTTATAACGTAAAAAAACAGTCTGAATTACAATTACAGGCACTCACGATTTTACAAGATAAATTAACATCGACGGATGAGCAGGCAAACTTATCTGTGGATGCAGTGAAAATTTTACTTAGAGAGCAAGACCATGAAATAAGAAAATTATGGGACCTTGCCAATAAGCGTAACAAAGTTGATATCAGTAAAAATACAGGTCGTCTTACAGCGCAAAGTAAACTGATAACCAAGCAAAGCAGTAAAATGGATGCCCTTAATAAAAACGTAGCTCAACTAGAAAAAAATACAGCCAAACAAATTCAAACGGGTTTAAAACCGATCAGCGCAGAAATGGAACAAACAAAAACCAATGTCTTATTACTTGAGACAAAATTGGATTCAGGTTTATCAGGCTTACCAAAAAACATTAGCAAAACACTTGATGAGCACGGTAAGGGCATCAAAGCAATGGATGCGACACGCTTGCAATTGATGCGTCGAATACAAGCACTTGAAAAAGAAATAAAATCACTTCAAACCCCCGCACCTGCTGCTCAGCCTTAATTGAGCAGTATGAAATAAAGCCCTAATAGGGCTTTTTTTGGATTTAATATGCATATGTCTTTCGAAGATCAGTTAGCTCTGCCCTGTTATAGCGATTTTGATGAATTCTCACGTGTGGTTTTATCCTATGATAAAACCAAGAGTCTTGAGGCGGTATTAATGCTCGGATTACGTTGCTCTAATTTGTCTCAGGCATTTGCGTTAGCTTATCGTTGTGCTTTGCAATCTTTGTTGCCGCAATTAAATCAAAGCCAGTGGGCCGCTATGTGTGTCACCGAAAGCCAAGGTAATCATCCTAGAAATATCCAGGCTCATATTAATCAAGATGGCAGTGTCACTGGCGAAAAGAGTTTTGTCACCATGGCAGGCTTGGCCGAGCAGTTGTTAGTGATCGCTAAAGCACAGGGTGAGCAAAAAGATGATTTGCGCCCAGTATTAAAAGCCGTGTTAGTCGATTATCAGCAAGCAGGGGTAAGTGTTGCGCAAATGCCCGCCATGAAAATGTTGTCTGATATACCCCATGGCATATTAACGCTGAACAACGCTGCGTGCGATATTTTAACGGGTGATGGCTATTCGGATTACAGCAAACTTTTTAGAGTATTAGAAGATGCCCATATTTTAATGGCAGCCAGTAGTTTTATCTTAAATCAAGCGTATCGAGCAGGGCAGGTTGATGTGGTGGCAAAAGCTTTGGCCATGGTTGGTTTACTTAATGGAATACCACTGGTATCAAATCCTTGGGTGCACTTGCAGCTTGCGCAGGGATTTGATCAGTTTTTACAGTTATGTGAGATGTTTGAGCAAGAACTCCCTAAATATAATGGGGCTGTTTCTGATGCGTGGTTTGTGGATAAAAAATTATTTTCGATTGCATCAGGTGCGCGAAAAATGCGCACAGAAAAGGCATTACACTGGGTAGCTGCTAAGTCTAGGGGCGAGGTGTAGAGACTAAACCGCCTTGGTTTATGACGCCATTTGTATAATGGCTACCGTAGCTTGACTCATAATAGGTATTAACAGGAATATTATTTTGCACTTGTATGGTGGGGGCTCGGCGCTCTTCTAGCGTATTTTGATTCTCTTTTAACGACAGAATCTCTTCTTCACGGGCATCGGGAATAAGTGCAGTCGTTTCTCCCTGCATATCTAAACGGGTTTCATCCAGCTCATTCAAGTCTAAGCGGTTTAGCTCAATGCTTTGTGCCGTGGTGCGCTTATAGCGATAAGTGCTGCTGTAGTCATAATGATGTGGGCGTTCTTTTGCTTGATTAACGGCATCAATTAAATCATTGGCATAATAATTATCCATAGGTTCAACGCCATTGCTGTTTATACTGATGAATATTAAAATAAATAATAACGTCTTCATAAATATCTATTCTTATTGTTTGGTTAGATGCTAAACAGCTACGGCCTTGGTGTGCTGGTAATTGTACCATTAGTGGTTAAGTTATTCGTTCTTACTGTATCGCCACGAGGAAATTCGTGAAAAATTTCAGCTGTGAACTTTGCATTACTCTCTGGGATAGCTGGTGGGGCTTGTCGCGTTATTTGTGTTTTTTGATTCGGTTTTGTTTGCTCTAAATTCTTTTGCAAAGTTTGCGCTTGCGCGTCACCTGGAATATTGTCAGGCGTGCTGACTTTACCCGCGGCAGTAGGTTGCAGTGCGCCCTCTAGGCGTTCTTGTTCAAGTGCTTGGCTGCCAAGCTTAGGCAAATCAAATGACTGCGATGTAGTGCGGTTGTACCAATAACGATTGGCATAATTAACGTTCCGATCGTTTTGCTTTGCCTCTAAAATAGCGGCGTTAATGTCATTGCCATAATAATCTTCTCCCATACGAATGCTGTCTTCAGCCAAAGCAAAGGGAAGTAATAAGCATATTGGGAAGAACAACACCAATATCTTGCCACTTTTGATTAAAATTCGTTCCATGATGTGAAATTCCAGTCGCACTTATTTTGTTATTTTTTGTAATTATGTCATCATACCGGAATATTTAAAGCGTGTTACCTCTTCGCTAGTAAGAGGCGCATAGAGTCTAAAAATGATAAAAATAATAACGACCATTTTTGCAACACTCGTACTAATTTCTACGTCTGGCTGCTTACACATATACCAATCCATCGGACATAACTTTGGGGCTTATATCGCCACGGTTTCTGGTAAGGAGTATTCCCAAGTGGGCAATCGCTGGGACTATGAAAACAAAGCCTTGTTGTATGTTTATCGTCCTAATAGCGAATGGGCTGCCGACGAAATTGAAGCGCCAAGCTTTTATTTAGAAGACGAGCGTGTCTTTAATATTCGCGCCAATGGTTACACTTGGTTTGAACTTGAACCGGGTGAATATGAAGTGGTCATGCGTCGTCCGTTAATGGGCTTAGAAGGGATTGCAACAGACAGCTTCGAATTTGACCTTAAGCGAATTGCTCAAATGAACTTAGCGGTTGAAGCCGATAAAGTATATTTTTTGCGTTACAGCGAAATTGACCCGCCACAACCCGAGCATCAAACCATAAAAGAAGACATCCCTTTAGGCGATGGCCCGCTCATGCTGGTATCAACAGAATTAGCCCATACCGAATTAGCGGTGACTCGTATGTTGCCAGAAGGAGGGCGTTTCATTAAATCGAAAGGCCCACTTAGTGAAGATGAGCTTGAAGAAGTGTTCGATAGCCGTGTTATTGATTTAAGTAACGAAGAGCCAGAAGACACAAATACAATGAAATGGTGGTGGTAATCGCTTCTGCGGTTACGTCATTTTAAGCCACCATGCTACAATATCCCCACAACTATTATTAAATTGATTATTGAGAGACCCTGCCATGACTGTGATCAAGCAAGAAGATCTGATCCAGAGTGTTGCTGATGCCCTTCAGTATATTTCGTACTATCACCCACTCGACTTCATTAAAGCAATGGAAGAAGCCTACGAGAAAGAAGAGAGCCAAGGCGCGAAAGATGCCATTGCTCAAATTCTAATCAACTCCCGTATGTGCGCCATGGGCCACCGCCCAATCTGTCAAGATACCGGTATTGTGACCGTATTTTTGACCATTGGCATGGATGTAAGATTTGAAGATGCCACCATGGATGTAGAAGCCATGGCCAATGAAGGCGTGCGCCGTGCTTACTTGCTGCCGGATAATATTTTACGTGCATCTGTATTAGCGGACCCTGATGGCAAACGCGAAAATACCAAAGACAACACACCAGCAGTTATTCATACCAAGTTAGTACAAGGTAATACGGTTGATGTACATGTGGCAGCCAAAGGCGGCGGCTCTGAAGCTAAGTCAAAATTTGCCATGTTGAATCCATCTGACTCAGTGGTTGATTGGGTATTAGAACAAATTCCTAAAATGGGTGCCGGTTGGTGTCCACCAGGTATGCTTGGCATCGGCATTGGCGGTACGGCTGAAAAAGCCATGATGATCGCCAAAGAAGCACTGCTTGAGCCAATCAATATCAAAGAGTTGCAAGCTCGTGGTGCGCAAAACCGTTCTGAAGAATTGCGCTTAGAATTATATGAAAAAGTAAATAAGCTCGGTATTGGCGCACAAGGTCTTGGCGGTTTAACCACTGTTTTAGATGTAAAGGTTGCTGACTACCCAACGCATGCTGCAAATAAGCCCGTGGCGATCATTCCAAACTGTGCAGCAACGCGTCATGCACATTTTGAACTAGATGGCTCAGGCCCGGCTCAATTAGAGGCGCCAAAACTAGAAGACTGGCCTGAAATCACGTGGGAAGTAGGCGAAAGCGTACGTCGTGTTAACTTAAACACCATTACCCGTGAAGAAATGAAAGAATGGAAGCCAGGCGAAACGATTTTATTGAATGGTAAAATGTTAACTGGGCGTGATGCGGCTCATAAACGCATGGTCGATATGATCGAAAAAGGCGAAGAGTTGCCAGTTGATCTTAAAAACCGTTTTATCTATTACGTAGGCCCAGTTGACCCTGTTCGTGATGAAGTGGTGGGACCAGCTGGCCCAACGACTGCAACACGCATGGATAAGTTTACTCGTACGGTATTAGAAAAAACGGGCTTAATGGGCATGATTGGTAAAGCTGAGCGTGGCCAAATTGCGATCGATGCCATTAAAGACAATCAAGCGTCTTATTTAATGGCCGTTGGTGGTGCCGCCTACTTGGTATCACAAGCCATTAAAAACGCCGAAGTGGTTGGTTTTGCAGACCTAGGTATGGAAGCCATTTACGAATTTGACGTAGTGGATATGCCCGTAACGGTTGCCGTTGATGTGAACGGTACGTCTGTTCATAAAACAGGGCCGCAAGAGTGGTATGCAAAAATTAATGCGAAAGAAGTGAGCTAAACTTTACTGACATCGTATCAAGAAAGGGGCTTACGCCCCTTTTTTATTGGGCATTTAAAATCCAAGGAGCAAAAGATGTTAGCGCAAGAAAGTTGTGAAGCGTGTCGTGCGGATGCGCCAAACGTGACGGATATTGAATTAACCGATTTTATGCCGGCCATACCTGAATGGCTTAATATAAATGAAGAAAGCGTTGCGAAGTTGCGCCGTAGCTTTGCTTTTAAAAGCTACAAGCAAGCGCTTAGTTTTACCAATGATCTGGCTTATTTAGCCGAGCAAGAAGATCATCATCCCGATATTTTATTACAATGGGGGAAAGTAACCGTTACATGGTGGACGCATAAAATTAATGGGTTACACAAAAACGATTTTATCATGGCTGCCAGAACAGACGCATTATACAAACATTAACGGCTGAGTCTTAATGTATCGACTTTAAGTACTCGACCTTCACAGTCGCTTGTGATTACGGTGAGTGACAGACCACTTTTAAGTGCTTCAAGCGCCATTAAAAAGCGTCTTTGCGCGACCGTGTCATACTCACTGTATACGCGATAAACATTAGATGGCTTACCGCCACAGTTGTGTATCTTATTAGCCGAATGAATATCAAACGGCGCTTCTTCATCATCGACTCTTTGTTCTAAGCCGCTCACTGACAAGCCTTCTACTGCACGTTCATTTCCCCGAGCATTGGTCATAAAAGCGCAGACGCAGAGAATAATCATTAGTCGATGTAAAAACATTGTTGTCCTAATTTCAAGTCATCTTATCCTTATCTAAGTATCGACGTAAAAGCTGAAAACTAAAGGATTTTAACAACTAAACATAGCGTGTACTCATGCTTGAGCTATGCTTTGTAATTGAGTGTATGGCGAAAATGGATGATGCCAAGGATGAAGCAGGACAACGGACTTTACTCGAATAAATATGTAATTTTATCGGCGCTATTCTTTATATTATGCGCCATATTTTCGTCGTATGCCTTTTCTGAAACCCGAGTAGTGACATCAGATGTTCCCGGTTTTGGATTGCCCCCTACCATGTATGCTGGCTTTTCTCGTCTATTAGATGACGAAAGTATCCTTGTACCCGAAGAGTTATTAGATGTTGATAAAAACATCAAACGTATCGCATTTTATTTTAATGGCGATCGCCTGCATCGAAAAATCCCAAAACAAGTTCACTTAATGATTGAGAATAAATTGCTTGGCAAGTTCATGGGGTTAGGCCGATTTGAAGTGATCGATTGCATTGAGTGTCGTACTACCCGCGTTAATTTCGAAGACTCTCGTATGCTGATTAGCCAGAGTGCGCAAAGTAATCAGGACTTGCGTGATTTATCTAAAGATGTGCGAGCGGATGCTTTTTTGTTATGGAGCGCCAGTGTGCATGAAGACAAATTCACTATTAATTTACGATTAGTCAGCGCAAAAAGTAATGAATTAGTGTGGTTAAAAGAATATGCGAAAAAAACCACACGAGAACAAGAAGAGCTTGAATTTGAAAGTATTGAAATGGAAATGGTCGTCAGCTCATGGGGATTGGCCGCAGAGCGTGATGGCGTTGGAGCTGTCGAAGATGCCACGCTCAGTGGCGTGACCGCTTTTGGAATTCGACGCCGAGAATACACCACTTTAAATAAGGATGTAGAATACAGTTTGGGCGTTGAATATTTTAGGAACTTCTCAAGCAGTGATGAATTTGATGTCAGTGGTTTTAATTTAGAAGGGCGAATATTTGTTAATATTTCTGCGTTAAAAGATTGGGTTAATACCAAAGCCTACGTAGGAATCGGCCAAGCCTTTTTCAGCGGCAGTCACGGTTTGATGATGAAATTCGGTTTAGAGTTTCCATTTGTGACTAATGGCTTTATGGCGATTGGAGCCGTGTACTTGGTTAAAGAAGATGTTGAATGGGATAGTAATGCCGATTATGAAGACAGCTCTGAATTTGGTGGTGCTGGTTTGGACTTAACCCTCGGCTATCGGTTCTAAGGAATAAAATATGAAAACCATTTTATTACTCCTGTTTATAATGGTCGCTTGTTTAAGTGGCTGCTCGATTGAACAGCTGGCCATGGAAAAGGATCCATTTATGGAACAAAAACCAGCAGAAGATATCGATCCTTTAAATTCAGAGAGTGCGGAATACGCAAAAAACAATCATGGCGTTGTGAATATACACCGCCATGGCCCAGGTTATGACGTCATGATGATGCTGAACGCAGGCGAAAGCGATATTATCTTCAGCATGGATTTACCTGTAGGTGGCGCAACCTATATGCCAGAAATTTCAGAGCAAATGAAAGCACATCGAAAAAAAGGGAAGGGTTCTAATAACGCTGAAGAAGAGAATGATTTTTTTAATGAAAAAGCCTTATCACTTTTCTCTGATGCGACAAAACATATGCTCAGTGCACAGGCTTTGTTTTATCGTAAATCGTATTGGAAAGCACTCGAGCAAACGAACAAAGCAATGTCTCTAGTGCCGGCGTCTGCACAGGCTTATGCTTTGAAAGGCAGTATTTATTACAAAATGGGCCGTAAAAAAGAAGCCAAAGTATCATGGCAGCAAGCATTGCAATTAGACCCTTCTTTAACGGAAGTTAAAGAGAGTTTAAAGCTCGTTAAGTAGGGAATATCTATGCTGAAAAAATATGGATTATTATGGGTAGTGTTAGCCAGTTTATCGTTAATAGCGCAGGCCGCGACGAACACGCCTGTTGAAGTACAAACAAAAACCGATGACTTAGAAGAGCTACAGCTTAAATCACAACTAGAAGATAGTCTGGCTCGTGATATTCAGTCTTATCTTGGCCATAATCGATTTATTGTCAACGTGAAAGTAAACCTTGAAAAAATTCGCCAAGTTATTAAAACAAAATCAAAACAATCAACACCATTATCTAAAACATACCAACCTACTTTTTTGCCAAAGCTCACGTTTCCTAATGCAGTTGAAGATGATACTTATGAGGTAGAAAGCTTACCCGGGTTGCCCTTTGTTGATATTCCGGGCGATAAAGAAAAAGACGCTGAACTGAAGTTTATGCGAGAACAGGTTGAACGTTTACAGCAAGAACAGCGTCAACCACGTTGGCAGGATAGAGAAAACGAAGATGCAAGCGGTAATGGTGGCTCAGAAGAAACCGTAGGGGTATTTAATCGTATTGCTAAACTAATGGTTACATTAGCGGTTGAAGAAAATGTGAGTGCAGAGCAAGAAGCTTTTTTAAGAAATTTAGTTTACCAAAAAGCGTCGCTTAATGACTTACGGGGTGATGAGCTTAAAATTATTAGAACACAGTTTTCCAGTATCCCTATAACGGAAAAAGAAAAGGAACAAATTGCGTCGCCGTTTTCTGATGAGTCAGCGCCGGCACAAAATTGGATGGATGAAAATTTCAATGCGCTATTGTTAGGGTTGTTAAGTTTATTAGCATTACTGCTAATTAGTTTGATTGTGTTATCAATGCGTAAAAAATCACAACCAAGCGAAGCACAAAATATGTCATCCAGTGACATATCACATACACCTAATGTGTTAGCCACTCCTGAAGCGGAAGGCCCAGACAGTAAGCTCATCATGCAAAAAACTCGGCAAGATATTATATCGCTCGGTTTAGGTCAGCCTCAGCATGTTCAAGGCACAATGGACCAATTATTGAGCCAAGAAGAAAAAATACCCATGGCGGCGTCTATTTATAAAGTATTGGGTCGCAGCTTGTTTCGCTCTATTTTTCCTAATATTGAGCAATTTCAGTTGCAAAGTATCATGGCTCACTTAGCCGATCAGCCGCCGGATGACGATCAGCAATTTCAAGACACTCAAGATTTTTATCAATTATTGCAAAAATCCGTGCAAGAAACAGCAGAAGTAAAATCGCACCCTTTTGAATTTTTAGGCAAATTAAATGACAGCCAAGTTTTGTATTTGATGCAACATGAAGATGCTCGCATTCAAGCTTTGGTGATTAGTCAACTGCAAGCGCAGCAAGCCGCGCGAGTACTCAATCGCATTAATGAAAAACGCCAAGCCCAAGTCATTGCAGAGTTAGGCCAGTTTGAAACATTCCCGTTGGATACCTTTAAAGATGTCGCCGATCGTTTAGCTAAATCTGCATTAAACGTCCCTAGCTTTGAAAACGTTAATGCTGATGGTTTGCATATGTTAATGAACATGTTGGATAACATGAATTCAACCGAAGAGAACAAAGTATTAAAACGCTTAAAGCAAGATAAGCCGGATACGTTTTATAAGCTGCGCCAACAATATTTTACCTTTGCAGATGTTGTTAAAACCCCAAGACAAATTCTTAGTAACGCACTGCGTGAAGTGGAGCGCAGTTTCATTGGCCGTGCGATTTGTGGTACTCCTGATGATTTTAAAATTCATGTGTTGTCATCATTGACGCCCAAGTTGAAAGCCTTAGCAAAAGAGGACTTAAAGCGTTATGAAGGGCGCATTGGTGCCAAAGATGTGGAATCTGCTCGTAAAGCGATTGTGCATAAGTTGCGTGAGTATATTCATACGGGCAAATTCTCTATGGACGAACTGCAAGTCAAAAAGCAGGCTGAGTCATGATTAGTTTTAGTACGCTCATTGGTATCACAGCAGGTATTGGCTTATTTGTTTTGGCCATTGCCAGTAGTACAGATAACTACATGATGTTTTTAAATCTTGCCAGCGCCATGATGGTGATCGGCAGTACGTTTGCAGCATCGCTCATTAGCTTTAGTTTTTTAGAAGTGATGCACGCTGTGAAAGCCATGTTTCAAACGCTTGCGGCTGGGCATACGACACAAGTGCATTTACGCGACCTAGTAAAGCGCTTTGTGGAATTTAGCCGCATTTATCGTGATGGTGGTATTTCTGCCTTAGAAGATAGTTTAAGCAATAAAGAAAAAAATGATGATTTCTTGTCGTTAGGGCTAGAGCTAATGGGCTCGGGTTACAAGCAAAGTGATATCCGTGTGATTATGGGGGATGCCATGGACAGCCATTGGCAGCGCCAAAGTCTAGAAGGTAAAATCCTTAATACCATGGGCATTTATGCACCCGGCTTTGGCATGGTGGGCACCATTGTTGGTTTGATTATCATGCTGGATAACATGGGCGATGATATGGCCAATCTAGGCAAAGGGTTAGCGTTGGCGTTAATTACGACGCTTTATGGAGTGTTACTCGCTAATCTTTTGTTTAAACCCACTGCGGCGCAAGTGACAGAGAAACAAGAGCAAGAGTATTTCCGTAATCAATTAATAACCGATGGTTTTGTATTACTGGCTGAAAAAAAGGACGCACTTGTAATGCAAGATCGCCTTAATGCGTATGTGAAACCCAACAAACGCTTCACCATAGTCGAAACCAATGAGTGACAAGACTTACAAGCGAGGCTTAAGGCGTCGCCGTGCTACGTTTGATGCTGACGGTGAAGGTTGGTTAGTAACCTATGCCGATGCCATTACATTGCTACTGGCGTTTTTTGTGATGATTCTTTCGGTATCGGATCTCAATCAAGGCAAGATCGAAGCCTTAAAAGAAGGCTTAGCGAGCATTATCTCAGGCAAGCAAGCTCAAACCCCGTTTAACGATATTAAAGACGCGCTGGATGACATTGTTAAGCAGCACGGCATGCAAGACTATGTGGCGGTTGATATCGATATGAAGGGGGTTCGGGTTGAATTCTCTAATTTCTCTTTATATCAGTCAGGCAGTGCCGCAATTAAACCCGAAGCCTTGCCCATGCTGGCTGAGGTCACAAGAGTTATTAAAGACACCAGTTCATCGACGCACCTCATCGAAATAGAAGGACACACAGACGATGTGCCCATACATACCGAGCGCTTCCCTTCGAACTGGGAACTCAGCGCTTCGCGCGCCAGTAATGTGGTCAAATACCTTTTGGGCAAGGGCGTTGATAAAGAGCGATTGAAGGCGTCAGGTTACGCCGACTCTCGCCCTAAGGCTGTACTTGAGCCGGGGCAGGCTTTTACTGAAGACGACAGGGCGGCCAACAGGCGAGTCGTTATTTATGTAAAGCGTTACTAACATCTATAAAACCCGTAACTCCTATTTCAGGCCCTATGTGAAAGCATAGGGCTGTTTTTTTGATGGGTAGTTTTTGCTTGGTCTGCCATAGGAATTCTTTTGTATTTTGCTCCATTATTTGAGCGATCAACAGATTACTTAATGACCGATTTATTGCTTTTAGTTGTGCAGTTATAAGTAAAAAGTACTCGGTTACTAGGTGATGGGTTTATAGCAGGTGCCTAAAGTGGCGAATGATGACTATCTCGCCTGAAAAATAGACTATTCTGAATATTATGAAAAAGATGAGCTCTAGGGCGCATGTTTGTTGTTTATTGCGCCAATATTGCATTATCGTCGTTTACGCTGATGGGCACTTCTGGTAGACTGCAACGCCATCTCGTTACGCACAAATCCAACTTCTTTTTTCGGATTCACCTATATATGTCGACTCGTTTTATATTCGTCACAGGTGGTGTTGTGTCCTCATTGGGCAAAGGCATCGCTTCCGCTTCTCTTGGCGCTATTCTAGAGGCACGGGGACTAAAAGTTACCATGCTCAAATTGGATCCATACATCAATGTGGACCCAGGCACCATGAGCCCGTTTCAGCACGGGGAGGTCTTTGTGACCGAAGACGGCGCTGAAACCGACCTAGACCTAGGTCACTACGAGCGCTTTATTCGTACCACTATGGGTCGTCGTAACAACTTCACAACTGGCCGTATTTACCAAGACGTTTTGGCTAAAGAACGTAAAGGTGACTACTTAGGCGGAACCGTTCAGGTTATCCCTCACATCACCGACGAAATCAAACGTCGTGTATATGAAGGTGCTGAAGGCGCTGACGTGGCCCTTGTTGAGATTGGCGGAACAGTTGGTGATATCGAGTCACTACCATTCTTAGAAGCCGTGCGTCAGTTAAAAGTCGAACTAGGCAGCAAGCGTGCGCTTGCTATGCACTTAACACTTGTGCCTTACATTGCCACTGCTGGCGAGACTAAAACCAAGCCAACGCAGCACAGTGTGAAAGAACTGCGCTCGATTGGTCTACAGCCTGATATTTTGATCTGTCGCTCTGATCACCGCATCGATTCAAGTTCGCTACGTAAAATTGCATTGTTTACCAACGTAGAAGAGCGTGCGGTTATTCCGCTAGAAGACGCCGATACGATTTACCGCATCCCTGGTCTATTACTGCAAACCGGTCTAGACGAATACGTTGTGGAAAAATTTGGCTTAGAGTGCGACGAAGCAGATCTAAGCGAATGGGATCAAGTGGTGGATGCCAAGTTGAACCCTGAAAAAGAAATCAATATCGCCATGGTCGGTAAGTACATGGAATTATTAGATGCTTATAAGTCTCTAATCGAAGCCGTTGATCACGCGGGTCTTAAAAATCGCACCAAAGTAAACATCGAATACATCGATTCTGAAATCATCGAACGCGATGGCTGCTCTATCCTTGAAGGTAAAGACGCCATCTTGGTACCAGGTGGTTTTGGCAACCGTGGCGTTGAAGGTAAGATTCGTACCGTTCAATTTGCCCGTGAAAACAAAATCCCTTATTTAGGCATTTGCCTAGGTATGCAAAGTGCTGTGATCGAATTTGCCCGTAACGTATGTGGCCTTGACGATGCACACAGTACTGAATTTGCCCCTAAAACCACCAACCCAGTTGTGGGTTTGATTACCGAGTGGACAACCGCTGAAGGTGAAACCGAAGTACGCTCTGAAAACAGTGACCTTGGTGGCACCATGCGTTTAGGTGGCCAAGAATGCCGCCTTGAAGCCGGCTCTCTATCGGCTGACGCTTACGGAACAGACGTAATTACAGAGCGTCACCGTCACCGCTATGAGGTGAACAACAACTTCCTTGAAACTTTAGAGAAAAATGGTCTTCGCATTGCGGGTCGCTCTATGGATGGCAGTTTAGTTGAAGTGGTTGAAGTAATTGATCACCCTTGGTTTGTGGCGTGTCAGTTCCACCCAGAATTTACGTCTACACCACGAGACGGCCACGGCTTGTTCTCGGCGTTTGTTGCTGCTGCGATTAAACAAGCTGGCAAAGCATAAATTTTTACGATTAACCGTTATTTGATTCGATATTGGAGATTATCTCACTATGGCTAAAATTATTAATATTAAAGCCCGTGAAGTCATGGACAGCCGTGGTAACCCAACCGTAGAAGCCGATGTTTCTTTAGAAGGTGGTTTTTTTGGTACAGCGTGTGCCCCTTCCGGTGCGTCTACTGGTACCCGTGAAGCATTAGAGCTACGTGATGGTGACAAAAGCCGTTACATGGGTAAAGGCGTATTAAACGCAGTTGCTCACATCAATGGTGCAATCAAAGAAGCACTATTGGGTATGGACGCCACTGATCAACGCGCACTTGATACAAAAATGATCGAATTAGACGGCACTGAAAACAAAGAAAAATTTGGTGCTAACGCGATTCTTGCTGTATCCCTTGCGGCGGCAAAAGCAGCTGCCAATGCAAAAGGCCTTGAGCTATACGAACACATTGCTGAATTGAATGGCACAGCGGGTAAGTTCTCTATGCCGCTTCCAATGATGAATATCATCAATGGTGGCGAGCACGCAGATAACAACGTTGATATTCAAGAATTTATGGTACAGCCAGTTGGCTTTAAGTCATTCAAAGAAGGCCTACAAGCCGGAGCTGAGATTTTCCATAACTTGAAAAAAGTATTGCAAGAAAAAGGCTTGAGCACCTCTGTTGGTGATGAAGGTGGTTTCGCACCTGACCTTGCATCAAACGCCGACGCGCTAGCGATTATTAAAGTTGCCGTTTCTAACGCCGGTTACGAGTTAGGTAAAGACGTAACTCTTGCACTTGATTGTGCTTCATCTGAATTCTACAAAGATGGTAAGTACGATCTAGCGGGCGAAGGCAAAGTCTTCTCTGCTGAAGAATTCTCTGACTACCTAGCTGAGCTTTGTGACCAGTACCCAATCGTATCGATTGAAGATGGCCAAGACGAAAGTGACTGGGCTGGCTGGAAATACCAAACTGAAAAGCTAGGTGCTAAAGTGCAATTAGTCGGTGACGATTTATTCGTAACCAATACTAAGATTCTTAAGCGCGGTATCGAAGAAAGCATCGCAAACTCTATCTTGATTAAGTTCAACCAAATCGGTTCATTAACTGAAACCCTTGAAGCGATCAAAATGGCACAAGATGCTGGCTTCACTGCGGTTATTTCTCACCGTTCAGGCGAAACAGAAGACACGACCATTGCTGACTTAGCGGTTGGTACATGTGCTGGTCAAATCAAGACAGGCTCACTATGTCGTTCAGACCGCGTTGCTAAATATAATCGTCTTCTTCGTATTGAAGAGCAGCTTGGTGATAAAGCAGTATACAACGGCCTTAGTGAAGTAAAAGGTCAGTAAACGCTACTTGCGTTGTTGAAATGCAGTTAAAAACTTAGGTAGGTTGTTTCAAATGCAAGCGTCGACCTAAGTGTTTTTTTACTCTGTTTCAACTGCCTACGTGATGCACAAAGTGTATCGTGAGTAGTGAACATAAAAGGGAAACTTAGGTTTCCCTTTTGTGCATTTAGAATGATGTAATGCACTATTGTATGAGGGTGCCTTGCGCCCGATCTATAATCGGATAACGATAATAATATGGCCTTTTCTGATTCATTTAAACAACACGCCTGGAAACCGTTTGCGTTAGTCATTTTTATTTGGCTGCAATATCAATTGTGGTTTGATGATACCGGTGTGTTCGCTAACTATGCTTTAAAAGATCAGATCGAAAACCAAGAAGAATTAAATCGTGCCAGCAAAGCACGTAACCAAGTATTAGAAGAAGAAATTTGGGCCATTAAATCAGGTATGGATACGATCGAAGCAAAAGCCCGTAAAGAGTTGGGTATGGTTAAAAAAGATGAAACCTTTTTTATCATAGTCGATCCGGAAAACAAACATGAGTGATAAACTTTACGCTGTTGTTCCCGCCGCTGGGATTGGTTCACGCATGCAAGCGGATCGTCCTAAGCAATATTTATCCCTTCTGAATAAAACCATTTTAGAGCATACGCTTAATCAGTTATTAGGGTTTTCTGCGTTTAAAAAAATAGTTTTGCCCATTGCCGAGCATGATGAATATTTTGCCAAGCTTGATATTGCGCGCCACCCAAAAGTGGGTACGTGTCTAGGCGGTGCTGAACGTTTTGAATCGGTATTAAGCGGTCTTAAACACTTATTAGAAACAGGCGCAAGCGAAGATGATTGGGTGATGGTGCATGATGTTGCACGTCCTTGTATAACCCAACAAGACTTGCAGTCATTGTTTGACCAACGTAATCAACACGGTGCGATTCTAGGCATGCAAGTGCGCGACACAATGAAACGTTGTGATGACAAGGGACATATTGTAAAAACCGTTAGCCGTGAATATTTATGGCATGCATTAACCCCACAAATGGCGCCCATTGGTTTATTAAAAGCATGCATCGAAACCTGTATAACGAATCAACATAACATTACCGATGAAGCCAGCGCGTTAGAATATTGTGGCCATCAACCGATTATGGTGGCAGGCCACCCCAGTAACATTAAAGTGACGCGCCCTGATGATTTAATGATGGCGCAGGTATTCTTACAGGAAATTCAATTATGACCTTTCGTATTGGCCACGGCTTTGATGTGCATAAATTTTCAGCTGCCAAGACTGATGCAAACATTATGATTTGCGGTGTTGCCATTCCTTATGAATGTGAGTTAATCGCCCATAGTGATGGCGATGTGGCATTGCATGCGTTATGTGATGCGTTATTAGGCGCGGCGGCTTTGGGTGACATTGGTCATCATTTTCCTGATACCGACCCTGCTTTTAAAGGTGCTGACTCGCGCGTGTTATTGAAAACAGTATTGTCAGAAATTAAGAAAAAAGATTACGACATCAATAATGTCGATGTCACTATAATGGCGCAAGCGCCGAAGATGGCACCGTACATACAGCGTATGCGTGAAACCATCGCGAATGATTTAAACTTAGATGTCGACCAAGTCAATGTAAAAGCGACCACTACCGAAAAGCTCGGATTTGTGGGTCGTAAAGAAGGCATCGCAGTAGAAGCCGTCGCATTAATACAAAAAGCGCAAGGCTAAGGTAATGACCATGACAGATTTTACGCCAAACTGGCCAACAGCGTATCCAAAATTGGATGTGAGTGCTGAGTTCCGTACCTTAGACGAAGATTTCTTAGTTAGTGAAATTACCAATCGTCAACTGCATGACAGCGGTCCGCATCTTTATTTACAGATTGAAAAACGTGGTACCAATACTCAGTGGCTTGCGCGCCAATTAGCTAACCATGCAAAAATAGATTTAAAAGACGTGGGGTATGCCGGTTTAAAAGATCGTCATGCCATTACGCGTCAATGGTTTAGTTTACCCCTTAAAAATGCCGAGCCAGACTTAACCCACTTATTTGAAAAAGACGACTTTACCTTATTAGCCAAAGGTTATTATGGCGTTAAATTAAAGCGCGGTGCACTGGGTGGTAATGCGTTTCGAATCGTATTACGTAATGTGCAAGGCGAAAAAGCTAAGGTTAATCAACGTTTAGAATTAATTCGTAACCAAGGTGTGCCGAATTATTTTGGCGAGCAGCGCTTTGGCCATGATTTTGAAAACCTAAAACAAGCAGAGCAATTGTTTGAAACGGGCAAGCGCCCACGTAATCGTCAAAAAGGCTCTATGTATATGTCGGCGGCACGCTCATTTTTATTTAATAATATGTTGGCCGAACGTATTGAAACACATTGCTGGGACCAACCCATTGACGGTGAAGTGTTTGGTTTTGCGGGTAGCTTGCGCGGCTTTACACAAGAAAATACATCAGAAGAGCGCGCGCGTTTACGCGCACAACGCATTCACCCAAGTTGTGCGTTATGGGGGAAAGGTGAAAGCTTGAGCAAGCATGCGTTAAGCGCACTAGAACAAAAGCAAGCGCAGCGCTTTCCAGTGTTAGCCGCAGGGTTAGAAAAACAAGGCATGAAACAAGAGCGCCGAGCAACGCGTATGTTGTTACCGGATTTATTCTGGCATTGGGTCGATGACTCAACCTTAGTGCTGCGTTTTAACTTGGCGTCCGGTTACTTTGCGACGTCCGTGTTGCGTGAATTGGGCAATATTAATGTCGCCCAGCGCGGTATTGAAAATGAGTCAATGGAATAAATATTGATGAAACTGTTACTAAGTAATGATGATGGTGTGCATGCTAAAGGCCTGACGGTTTTAAGACAATTTTGCCAACAAGCCGGTTGGGATGTGCAAGTAATCGCCCCTGATCGTGATCGCAGTGGCGCCAGTAATTCGTTAACACTCACCCGCCCATTGTCACCGTTATACCTTGCTGACGGTGCCATTAGCATCGATGGCACGCCAACCGACTGTGTTCACCTTGGCTTAAATGTGTTGTGCCCTTATCAGCCTGAACGTGTCATTGCGGGTATAAATGCAGGCCCGAATTTAGGGGATGATGTAATTTATTCCGGCACGGTCGCCGCGGCAATGGAAGGGCGTTTTTTAGATTTACCGCCCCTTGCCATTTCATTGGCGGGTAAAAATCATTACGAAACCGCCGCTCAAGTTTTAATTGAGCTATTACCTAAATTGCATGCACTGAATTTACCCGCTCGAACCTTATTAAATATAAACGTACCCGATGTGCCGTTTGCTGAATTAGCTGGTACAGAAGTAACGCGTTTAGGACATCGCCAACGCAGTGATAATCCGGTGCATGCACAAAACCCTCGCGGTAAAGAATGCTATTGGATTAACGCACAGGGTAAAGCGGCTGATGCAGGCCCTGGTACCGATTTTCATGCAATAGAAAATAACAGAGTATCCATCACGCCCATACAAGTGGATATGACGGGTCATGAGAGTATTGATGTCTTAAAGGATCAACTGCTATGACGCCGTTGCAACTGCAAGGCATTGGCATGACCAGCCAGCGAACGCGTGATCGTTTAATCGCGCGTTTGATGGATAAAGGTATTAAAAATACACATGTACTTGAAGTCATTGCAAATACGCCGCGCCATTTATTCGTAGATGAAGCCCTTAGTCACAAAGCCTATGAAGATACGGCCTTGCCTATTGGTTATGGGCAAACAATTAGCCAGCCTTATACGGTTGCTAAAATGACGGAGATTTTACTCGAGGCCGGTGAATTAGATAACGTATTGGAAATTGGCACAGGTTGCGGTTATCAAACCGTGGTGTTATCTCAATTGGTCAGGCGAGTTTACAGTGTTGAGCGTATTGCGCCGCTACAAAAAAAGGCGAAAGAGCGCATGCAGTTATTGCGCGTGAATAATGTTCGCTTTCAGCACTCAGATGGCAACTGGGGCTGGCCTGACGAAGGGCCATACGATGCCATATTGTCGTGTGCGGCACCGGAAACCATTCCAATGGAATTAGTGTCTCAATTAAAGATGGGTGGCCGTTTGTTAATGCCAGTGGGCCCAGATGGCAAGCAAATGTTGCATCTACTTATTCGTGAAGAAGACGGTGTGATCAAAAAAATAATTGAGCCGGTTAACTTTGTGCCCATGCTCAGCGGCACACTAAAATAACCGTACTGTTCGTCTATTAAATGCAATAGGCAATGATAGCGGTATTAAGGAATAGCATGATTGGTAATTTTTTAAGAGGCATGGCCATGGGCGCTGCCGATATTGTCCCAGGTGTTTCTGGTGGCACCATTGCATTATTAACGGGTATTTATGAGCGCTTAATTGACGCCATTAAAAGTGTTGGCTGGGATACGCTGGTTACATTAAAACAAAAAGGTGTCAAAGCGGCGTGGCAACAAATTGATGGCACATTCTTACTGAGCATTCTGGCCGGTGCGGCGACCAGTATTATTTTATTATCCAAAGTGCTGCATTATTTCATAGAAAGCCAACCAATTATGCTGTGGTCATTTTTCTTTGGCTTGGTTGTGGCCTCTGTCGCATATGTTATCAAACAAGTTGAAAGCTGGAATCTGGCTCGTGCTACCTTACTGGTATTGGGTACCTTGGTGGCGGGATTTATTAGCCTTTCGGCTCCTACCGAGATTGAAGTGACGTCAATAAGTCTATTCTTTGCCGGCTCTATTGCCATATGTGCCATGATCTTGCCGGGTATTTCCGGCAGCTTTATTTTATTACTCATGGGTTTGTATGGTTTTATCATCACGGCCATTAAAAGTTTTGATGTGACCAGCTTAGGCATATTCGCATCAGGTTGCTTGGTGGGCATCATGTTGTTTTCACGGGTGTTGTCGTGGTTATTACAACGTTACCACAGTGCGACTATGGCATTGCTCAGTGGTTTTATGGTGGGTGCGTTGATTAAGTTGTGGCCTTGGAAGCATGTATTAAGTTATCGACTCAACAGTGCTGGCGAACAAGTGCCATTTATCGAAAGACCATTATGGCCTTGGCTGCATAGCGAACCGCAATTTAGTGTGGCAATCGTAGCGGTAATCATTGGCTTTTCCATTGTGTTTGTTATGGATAATCGGCTTAAAGCCTCAAAATAGTATAAAAAACACACGCTAGTTAACCGAATGTAAAGACGACAAACATCAAATTCGCCAGCAGAAAATTGGCAAGTTATGAAAAGAAGTGTTACGAAATGTGAACTAACTCTTTTTTTTAGACGATTTTAAAATATAGAGGCGGTGTTTGAGACGACATGCCTATTAAAACAAAAAAGAAAATGGATGAGAGCCTAGTGCAAAAACTCAAGTGTCAAAAAATCCATCAAATTGGGGTATCCACTCAAATACCCGCGCTAATCATCATGGGCTTAATTTTATCTGTGCTCTCAGGGTGTACTGGATTTGTTTCGGTTGAACAGAAGTTCAATCCAGTTACAGAAGGTCGTAACACCCATATTGTGCAAAAAAGTGAGACTTTATTTGCTTTAGCATGGCGCTATGGCTGGGATTATAAAGCGTTAGCAAGTGCTAACAACATTGCTTACCCCTACACCATATACCCTGGTCAAAAGTTGACTGTTAGACATGGACAGTATTCGTCAGCCTCTCGGTCAGCCAGCAGTAGCAAAAGTTTGACGAAAAACAAGAGTACAAAAAGTAGCCATGGTCCAACGGCCTATAAAAACAGCCCACAAGCGCCAAAACCTGTGGTCAGACAGTCCAACCTGAATTGGAGCTGGCCTGCAAAAGGTGAGGTAATCGCCAAATTCTCAACGAAAGCACCCACCAACAAGGGGATTGATATCAGCGGTTCCTTGGGAGAATCTGTATTTGCGGCAGCGGCCGGTTCAGTTGTGTATGCAGGTAGTGGGTTACTTGGATACGGCAACTTGGTAATCATAAAACACGACGACCAATTCCTAAGCGCATATGCGCATAACAAAGAATTATTGGTCAAAGAGAACCAAGACGTTAAAGCTGGACAGACAATTGCCGAAATAGGATCTAGTGGCACGGATAAAGTGAAGCTTCACTTTGAAATTCGCCACAAAGGGAAACCGGTAGACCCATTAAAATATCTTCCTAGGGCGAGGTAATCGAATCGCCATAGCAGATCGGGTCAAAAAATTATTTTTTTTGTTGGAAAGTTGGAACAGCTTTTGAATAGACAAAGGCAAGTGACAACATAACAACAAATAAACATTGGCGGGGCACTTAGCTATGGCAGCTATCAAGGGATTAAAAAAACACGACGCAGAATCTGATTTAGCATTAGAAGATGCCAAAGAAGAAAAAGCGACGAAAGGAAAGAAAGTAGAAAAAGAAGAAGAGATTGCAGAGATTGCACAAGACACCGAAGTACAAAAAAATCTAGACGCGACTCAGCTATATCTCAATGAAATTGGTTTTTCGCCATTACTAACCCCAGAAGAAGAAGTACATTTTGCACGCCTTGCTCGTAAAGGGGACGAAAAAGGCCGCAAACGTATGATCGAAAGCAACCTGCGCTTAGTGGTTAAAATATCACGCCGCTATGTTAATCGCGGTTTAACGTTACTAGACCTTATCGAAGAAGGTAATCTTGGTTTGATTCGCGCGGTTGAAAAATTTGACCCAGAACGCGGCTTTCGCTTTTCTACATACGCCACGTGGTGGATTCGTCAAACCATTGAACGTGCCATCAGGAACCAAACCCGTACCATTCGTTTACCCATCCATGTTGTTAAAGAATTAAACGTCTATTTACGCGCTGCTCGCGAACTGACCCAAAAACTCGATCATGAGCCAAGCGCAGAAGAAATTGCAGAACTGCTCGAAAAACCAGTGGCCGATGTAAAACGCATGTTGGGTTTAAATGAGCGTGTCACCTCGGTGGACTCTCCACTGGGTTATAACAGCGAAAAATCAGTACTGGATACCATTGCTGATGAATCCATTAGCGATCCTTGCCAAGTATTACAAGATAACGATATTAGCAGCAGCCTTGACCAATGGCTGGATGACCTCACTGAAAAACAACGTGAAGTGATCTCTCGCCGCTTTGGCCTTAGAGGTTATGAAACCAGTACGCTAGAAGAAGTGGGCCATGAAATTGGCTTGACCCGTGAGCGCGTTCGTCAAATTCAAGTAGAAGCGTTAAAGCGCATGCGCGAAATCATGGAAAAACATGGCCTAAATGCCAGCGCCATTTTTGGTGTGCAAGAAGCGTAAACCGAACATACTCATCGATTCGAGTGTTTTCAACCCGCCCATGTTGGCGGGTTTTTTTATGTTTATCCGCTTCACCATGCGTTAAGGGGTATAAACAGCCTTTTATGTGTCATGCTGATTATTCGGTGCGCCAAATATACCGTCACTTCTTTCATTCAAAACAGGCTTTTAGTTATCTACCTGCTCGTTCACGCGACATAATCAACACAGAGTTTGTACCACAAACACAAGACTGACTTTTTCCAAGTCATGGGTTTGATGTTATGATGCGTACATTATTTTAAGGTGATGCATATGTCTAAAACGTTCGAAGCTCAAGGTGTGATTCATTCAATTGGTGCGACCACAGAATACGGCAATAACGGCTTTACTAAGCGTGAGTTTGTGATTCAGTTAAGTGGCGATGGTGAAAACCCAGATTACCCAAACTATGTGGCCTTAGAGCTAATTAAAGATAAATGTGCACTGATGGACAACCACAGTGTGGGCGAAGAAATAACGGTTCATTTCAATCTATCCGGACGCCTTTGGAACGCCCCTGGCAAGCCAGAAAAGTGCTTTACTAGCTTACAAGCATGGCGAGTGGAAAGTGGCGCACAAGCGCAGCAAGCGGCTCCTGCGTTTGATCAGTCTCAGCCGGGCCATGGCTTTGATGATGATGTACCGTTCTAAGCCTGATTTATATTGATCATGTGATTAAAAACCAGCTTAGGCTGGTTTTTTTATTTGAAAAATCCTATAAATTGAAACGTACTGACTCAAAGCCGTTGCTTGGTTAGCGGCAATTTTTTGCTATTTTAAATTCAGTCAGTTTTATCTTAAACATGGAGTGATAGATGGACAGTCATATTAAAATCCCGCTTAAACACGAAGACGAAGAGCCTGCTAGGCCTGATCAGATTGAGCAATTGAAAAAAATAGGTATTTCTGATGATGAGGTGCTTTCGCAGTTGGGCGTTCACCAAGCTAATAACATAATATCATTTGCCGAAGGCGCTAGGCATGTGATGTCACATTTCGATGATTCGTTTGCGTGTGTCTCTGCAACGCCTGAAGCATTAGAGGTTAATAGCGCTGTAACAGATGCAGTCACACAGGCAAATGTAAAAGTGTTGGCAGAAGCACCGGCGATGGCGATGGGGTCTTTATATCAAACAATTGGTAACTCTGTTGCAATGGCTGCTGCGAATGCGGTTTATGCTCAACAACAAGCCAATGTTTCTTATCAGGCGGCCAGTACACTGGGCGTCTCAAAGCTCATATCGGGTAATTAAAAGTAGATAAAAATGGAGCGTGATATTTTCGAATGCTATTTAGCCGATTTTAATCGGCCAAAAAACTCAGCTTTCAAAAAGGCTGAGTTTTTATGCTAAGTTTTTTAATTGATAAATCGTTTAACTTATAAAAAATAGCCCGCCATTTGATGATAAAGAGGAATCCCCACAATTGCATTAAAGGGGAAGGTAATGCCAAGCGACATCAACATGGCCAAGCCAATATCCGCTTTTGGTATGGCCGTTTTAATAGCCGCGGGTGCGGCAATGTATGACGCACTGGCAGTCAATGTCGCTAATATCACCACAGAGCCTGTCGATAAGCCTAAAGCAATTCCCGCCCCTAACCCAATGAATGACAAAAAGAAGGGTGCCACCAATGCAAAGATAAGTAAGCGCCATTTTTTCCATGGCATAGGAGATAATGTTTCGGCTGCGGTTAATCCCATTTCTAATAAGAACAAAGCAAGCACTGCTTTAAAAGCATTCATGAATAGTTCGGTAACGGCGGCACCTTCACTTGGGCCATACATGAAACCAATCACTACGCCACCGACTAATAACACCACACCGCGGTTAGTAAAGGTTTCACGCCATAATTCACTTTGCTGATGTGAGGTGGTGTCACTACTGGCATTTTGTCGACGATAAAAAGCCAGTGCGATTAAAATAGCGGGCAGCTCCAGCATCACTAAATATAACGTCACTTGGGGTTCGATTGCTAAGTTCATGGTATCAACATACGCCAATGCCACCGCAAACGTACCAGCACTGACCGAACCATAATGAGCCGCTAAACTGGCCGCGTTAGCATGATCAGCTTTAGCGACTTTTAATAAAACCGGAATCACAATAAACGGAATAAATGCACCCAAAGATGCAACGGCTAATAACTCAAATACTAATGCCCATTCGAGTGATCCGTATAGCGCCATGCCGCCTTTTAAACCAATGGTTAACATCAGCAAAAGACTTAACGTGTCATACGCGGCCTTTGGTATTTTCAGGTCTGACTTCAAGAGTCCTGCAACTAAACCTAAAACAAAAAACATTACAACGATATCTGGCATAACTTATTATCCCTTCAAATAAATCAACAATACTAATGAATGCACTTTCTATAAGAATAAAGCCTTAACTTATCGCTAGCCAGTTAAACAACCCGCTTAATGATAAAACGAACGGCTTTAATTCGGGTGTCAGTTTTTGACAACATACTAACGAACAGTGCTAACGTTTACGTTTAATCAATAACACACTTGCTTGAACAGTAAACATAATGGCTAAGCACGTTATGACAATAAAAGAGGGTGTTGAGTAATTGTCTAATACAAAAAAGTGGAATACATAACTAAAAAAATAACTTAAAACCCCCAACCATGCGAACCCTAGCCAGAACTTACCCGGTAATGGCGCAGCCAGCCCGAGTCCCATTAATATAGGAAATAAATAGCCGACTAAATAATGTGTGTCAGGTTGATCAAGTAAAGATTGATGAAAAACAGCAAAAACATCACTTACCGTAAAGGCAACAAAAATAACACACAGCCAAGATAACGGCGGCCATACGAGATACTCTTCAGCGTGCTTTGGTATTTTTTTCATTACTCTTTAGCTCTCACAATATTATTGAGTGGCGTCTCGCACTCCAAAAATTAAATTAAGCTTTGGTTCTTTGAGCAAAATGCCTTGTTTCATTAATAAGTTATGCAATTTCTTTTGATATTGTTTTTCAGAAGACTTCGCTTTATCTAAAAAGTCGTGTGTCTCAAAGCTAAAGCTAACTAACAGGCTGCCCGGGAATAAATCAAATTTCACGCTGTGACTAACGTCGCTTAACCCCTCTAATTCTTCTTTTGCTTGTAGTCGTATTTTCTCGATCACGAGTAGCAAACGATCATTTAGTTTTTTGGTGGTTTTGGACATTTTCATTGTGTAATTTACGCACAAGGGATGGGGTCGCGGATTATAGCAGGGCATGATTGTGCTAGATAGAAAAAGCCTGAGATCCGTATTTTTAGCCTTTGAGTGAAGCGAGAGCGGCTTAAATCTGACCAGAATGTTCCTTGTTCCGAACCAATAACGTGGCATTTTTGCGAATTAATTTACTGTAAATACATGTACTTTGTTGAGTGTGTCTGGCGTATCTCATCTATTTTAAGTGTTTGTTTTTCATACAGAAATTTTGAGTAAATACTGAAACTGTACAATAAATATGCGTGTTTTGGCTCTTTATGTCCTGTCTTATAGTAACTATAAGAAATAGTGATATAGTGCAAAAAATCCTTTAAAAACAACAACTTATGATCATTAGCAATAATAACGCCAGTCTTGTTGTGTTTGTCAATATTGAGATCTAAGTCGAACGAATGTATAAAA
>JAWUXY010000032.1:0-10378 GCA_034111105.1 Bermanella sp.
GCTGTCGTTTAGTGAGGCGTGTAACAGTGAGCAAGCCAAGCAACGCCAGTGGGTACAAAGCACAAGTGCTAATGGTAAGGCGGTTCACCAACTGAATAACCCGATTATGAAAGATCATATTATTCGTAATACAGGAGGCAAAATTGGCGCTGACAGTCATCATGTATTGCGAGAACTTGGCTTTAGTGAGCAAGAAGTTGAGCAATTTAAAACACATAAGGTTATTGCCTAGTGTGTAATATGCTTTTTGATCAGTCAAAGGTTTGAGGCAATAACAAGCGTCTTTAAATTGAATTAATTTTGCAATAATACTGTAAAAAATTATTCATATTTCTACCGTAACCTCCCCTAAAAATGATTAGGGGACGTATATGAAACCATCTTTGATGAGCATAATGTTAGCAGCCGGTATTACCGCACTAGCAGGTTGTGGCAGCGACAGTGATCATAAAAACAAAAGCCAGACACCAATAATCGATACTCCCCCTGTAGAAGAACCAAAAACACAAGCACCAAGCCCACCAGAAACCTTCTCAAATTTACGCTTAGATGTCATAGGAACTTATGTGTCAGGTAATGCCTTTGCGACCTCTTCTGCTGAAATCGTGTCTTATGATAAAACCACCGATCGTTTATATGTGGTTAATTCACAAGATAAAACCATTGATGTATTGCGTTTCGATGCGCAAGGCAAACCCGTGAAAGACAACACCATAAATTTACAAACCGCAGCAACCGATGCGGGCATTACCATTGGTGCCGCTAATTCGGTGGTGGCAAAAAATGGTTTAGTCGCGGTCGCGATTGAGAACAGTGTGAAACAAAATGACGGCATCATTGCGTTATACAAAAGCAACGACCTTGCTTTGATGAATGCATTTTCAGCCGGTGCGTTACCGGACATGGTTACCATGACAGACGATGCCAAATACATTATTGCCGCCAACGAAGGCGAGCCAAGTGGTGATTACAGCAATGACCCAGAAGGTTCGGTGACATTAATCAATATTGCACTGGGCCATACAGATGAGCAAGCGGTGGTGACTCAAATTAATTTT
The DNA here is from genome assembly GCA_034111105.1 of Bermanella sp. GTDB lineage: Bacteria > Pseudomonadota > Gammaproteobacteria > Pseudomonadales > Oceanobacteraceae > Bermanella. The sequence continues at coordinate 1,059 of JAWUXY010000032.1, forward strand.
CATGACTTTAATGTCGGCCAGCCGCGTCATGCAGAATTAAACAATGTACGTTTGCCTTCGCCACACGGTGCCAGTGTTTCACAAGATTTAGAACCGGAATACATCACGATAACGTCAAATAATAAAGCCGTGATTGCACTACAAGAAAACAATGCATTTGCTGTTATTGATATTGCAACAGCTGCAATAGACTCCATAAAAGGTCTGGGCGTGAAAAGCTGGGCCAGTATGAATGATGGCGGCCAAGGTTATGAGTTAGACGTTACCAATAAAGATGGGCTGCTGTCTTATGCCAGTTATCCACAGTTGGTGGGTTATTACATGCCTGATAGCGTGGCATCTTTTACCGTTGATGGTCACGATTATGTGCTAAGTGCCAATGAAGGGGATGGCCGTGAATATATCTATGAAACCACACAACAAACCTGCGATGAGGCAAACCATGTATGGGACGGTAAAGAATACGAAGTAGGTGGTGACGATGAAGACGCAGACAAATACGCGAACACACTAGACGACTGTATTTCGTATACCGATGAAGCTCGTGGTAAAGATTTGAATGTAGCCATGGCCCATCCTCTCATGAATGAAGCTGTGTATGGTGAAGATGGCACCATTGCAAATATAAATACATTAGGCCGAATGAAAGTTGTGGCGGACCACGAAAATGTAGCCGCCAATGAAAATGTCTATACCTATGGAGCCCGTTCATTTTCAATTTGGAATATGGCAGGCGAGCAAGTATTTGATTCAGGTGATGAGCTATCTAAAAAAGCGAACACAACCAGCCATTTTAATACCAGTAATGATAACCAAGATAATGATGATCGCTCTGATGATAAAGGTGTTGAGCCAGAAGCCATTGAAGTGGCCCGCATTTTAGATAAACACATTGCGTTTTTTGGGCTTGAGCGTCAAGGTGGTATCGCTGCTTATGATGTGTCAAAACCAAGCGAGGCAACCTTCTTAACCTATGTTAATAATCGTGACTTTACGACTGACATTTGTACAGAGGTAGATGGTACCGATTGTGATAATGGCATTTATAATGAAGCAGCAGGTGACCTAGGGCCAGAATCAATCGAATACTTTATGCGCGGCGATAAACATTTTATTGCAGTGGGTAATGAAGTATCCGGTACAACAACGGTTTATCAAGTTAGCGTTGATTAAACAGAATAATTAAAATTATAATAGTAAAAAAATAATAATAAGAATGCCCGAAGCATTAATGCATCGGGCTTTTTTTGTGGGCGTCAATCACGATTTTAACTTTGAGTACGTTGGAAGCGGTTGATGATTTTATCAAGTTGGTTAGCAAACTGCTGCCGATCGTTTTGATTCATGGGCGCAGGGCCACCAGTATGTTCACCACTTGAGCGCATGGTGTCCATAAAGTCACGCATACCCAATAAACTTTTAATATTCTCTTTGGTGAATAGCTCGCCTCGCGGGCTCAATGCTTGGCCATCTTTTGCGATGATATCCGCGGCTAATGGAATATCTGAGGTGATGACTAAATCACCACTATGACAGCGAGCAACAATTTCATTATCGGCTTCATCAAATCCTTGGCTTACCTGGATAAAGCCAATATACGGTGACTTTAATACTGTCATAGTATGGTTAGCTAGTAGGGTCGTTTGAATGTGTGTACGATTTGCCGCTTTAAATAAAATATCTTTGATTACCACAGGGCAAGCATCTGCATCGACCCATATTTTCATAAAACACCTAATTAATTGCTGGGAAGCCTGACATATGAGCTTCGACGATGGCTTAACATATAACCGTTAAAAACATTGTATTAGTATAATAGCTTGATGCACTATACTGGAAAATAGTTGCGTATAAATAGGCTTCATTATGGTTCGCGTGAATTTAGTTAAAGTTGGGAGGATAATCAGTGGTGGGTTAGCGCTTTTAAGCGAGTTTGATGATTCAGCGGATCATAAAATTTGGATTGATATTGAAGTACGGTTTGCGCAACGTGATGAGCATTTAAAAAACAGATAATGATTATGAAATCAAACATGCACACTACATCAGCAGGGGCTCCGTTAACTGTCTCTGCGCCTGCGTATTTAGATTTATATGATGAGTTGTTACGTCGTGGTTATGTATCGGATGACGATACGCAAATAACACGTGACGAATGTCTGAATCCAGAAATGCGAATACCTCTAGCATCCCATGATGCGCTTTGGCAATTAGCCAAACAGGCGGGTGCCCCTGATCATATTGGTTTATTAGTGGGAGGCCAAGTAAACGCAGAGGCAAAAGGTTTGCTTTCTTATTTAATTGGCTACAGTCAAGATGTAAAAGAAGCGCTCTCACTATATGAAAAACATATCTCTCTTATGAACGAAGGGGAGAGTATGCAATTACAATCTTACCCTTGGGGTTTGCGTATTACGTTTTTATCCGCGTTAGAATCGAGCAATACAATCAGTGCTACAGAGCGTTTATTATCTGGTTTGTTAACTTGGGGGCGACAGTTAACGGGTCAGGATATTACCCCCATCAAAGTGCGTTTTTCACATGCACAACCAGATTATATAAATGAATACAAAAAAGCGTTTGGCTGTGAAATGTTATTTGATGAGCCGCAATCCTCAATTGATTTAGCCATTGAATACTTAGATTTAAAGATACGCTCATCAAGTGAATACATGAAAAATGTCATGATGAAGCAAATAGAGCAGTTTAAACGCCAAACGCTGTGTCTTGATGAGTTTACAGGTGAGGTGCAGACCATAATATCGAGTAATTTAGAATCAGGTCGTTTTACCGCAGATTATGTTGCTCAAGAATTGAAAATGAGTCGCCAATCGTTGCATCGCAAGCTAAAACAACACGATATTAATTTTCGGTTGTTATTAGAAGACATTCGTAAGCAATCCGCTGTTAAGCAATTAACAGACAATAATGTCAGCATTGAATCTATCGGTCTTAAACTGGGTTTTAAGGACGCTAGTGCGTTTTATCGTGCATTTAAAGCATGGTTTGGTGTGACACCGGGTCAGTATCGTAAGCACCTTAATCTTTAACTCATGTTACTAATTGCCAGTTTGATGAGCTAAATGGCCATATTAATAACTTAAGATTACACACACAATATTGTTTTTAAGAGGATGTCTTATGAGTGATGTAATTACAGCAACAAAAATAATTCAAAAAATGCCTGAAATTCTATCCAGTTTCCCCAGTATACTGCGAGGCATTAAGGTTGCGAACAACACGGATCAAAGTAAGCCCGTTGGGTTAGGTGTATGCTTTGAACAAGCGGTTGATAGTAACGGTGAAGGTCTCGCCTTAATTTATCAAGACCGCCAATATACCTACCAAAAATTCAATAACTGGGTGAACCAATTAGCCCATTACTTACTTTCCCTTGGCATCAAGAAGGGTGATGCCGTGGTGGTGCTAATTGAAAACCGCCCTGAATTGTTAGTGAGCGTGCTTGCGTGTGCAAAAATTGGTGCCGTGAGTGCAATGGTGAATACCTCGCAACGCTCTAAAGTATTATTGCATAGTATTAATTTGGTCAACCCTAAATTGATTATTGCAGGTGAAGAATGCCGCGAAGCCTATGAAGACATTCGCAGCAGTACCAATATCGCTGACAATATGCATTTGTATTTTGACGACGTGGATACGCTAAATAATACGGGCGCCACACCCGATAACTGGGTATACGCAGCAAAAGAAATGACTACGTGGCCAACCGCTAACCCTGCAACAACTTACAATACAACGTCATTAGATCCTTGCCTTTATATTTATACATCAGGCACAACAGGCTTACCTAAAGCGGTTGTTTTTAATCATGGCCGTTATATGAAAGCTTATGGCTCATTTGGTGTCGCGGCGATGCGCTTACAAAAACAGGACCGTATGTATGTGCCATTGCCGTTTTATCATGCCAGCGGCATGGTGGTTTGCTGGAGCTCGGTACTGGCTGGCCGATCCTGTTTGATTATGGTAAGAAAATTCAGTGCCAGCCATTTTTTATCGGATATCCGTACGCATGGTGCCACTGCATTTGGTTATGTCGGCGAGTTATGCCGCTACTTACTTGAACAGCCTAAATCAAAGCTTGATATTGATAATCAAGTTAAAGTCATTGTGGGTAATGGTATGCGCCCCTCTATTTGGCATGAGTTTAAGTCACGCTATGGTATTGATCGTGTGATGGAGTTTTACGCATCAAGCGAAGGGAATATTGGGTTTACTAACTTGCTAAACTTTGACAAAACAGTGGGAGTGTCGCCGTACCCTTACGCCATTGTCGAATACGATAAAGAAGCAGACATGCCTGTAGTGGGTAAAAATGGCTGGCTGAAAAAAGTGAAAAAAGGCGGGATTGGCTTATTAATCGGTGAGATCACTGAAAAATCACCGTTTCATGGCTATACCGATAAAAATAAAACTCAGTCCTGTATTTTAGAAAACGTATTTAAGCAAGGTGACCGCTGGTTTAATACCGGTGATTTAATGCGAGACATGGGGTTTCGGCACTCCCAGTTTGTTGACCGTACGGGTGATACTTTTCGCTGGAAAGGCGAAAACGTATCGACAACCGAAGTTGAAATGATGCTTGAAGAGCTTGACGAAATTCAAGAAGCCATTGTATATGGCGTCGAGATCCCCAATACCAATGGACGCGCAGGCATGGCATCAATTAAATTGGGGTGTGATGTAAGTGATGTGGATTTTAGTCACGTTTTATCAACGCTAAAAACATTACTGCCACATTATGCCATCCCTGTTTTTTTAACGCTCAGTAATGAAGTGGAAGTAACCGGGACATTTAAGCACTTAAAGGGACCGCTTAAAGATAATGGCTATGATCTGAATAAAAATGATCAGCCTATTTATGTTTGGCTACCCAATACCGACCGCTATCAAAGGCTCACATCTGAGCTGCAATCAGACATCGACCTTGGTCAATACCGTTATTAATAAACGATAAAAAAGGCCTGCCATGCAGGCCTTTTTATGTCAGTGACGCAACCTTCTGTTTGATTTCTTCATAGCGTAATTGTTCGCATAAACCAAAGCCGGTTATTTTTTTTAATTTAAGCTGAGTGATTAAAGGGGTGGTCATGCCGGCAAAGAATCGACAAATGCTATCAATACTCAATGGTGCCGTTTGAATCTGCGATGAGTGTTGGGTTAATGCTAGCAAGCTGGCCTTGATATCATCATCAGATGGCCACGAGGGCGCATTGGAATACTCAAGTTTTGCCACTTGCCCGCGGCACACAGAGCAATGGCCACAATGTTCAGGTGAGGCGTGATCATCAAAATACAGTGACAACATGTGACTTAAGCACTTATTGAGTTCGAAAAAACGCACAAGTGCGGCAATCCGTTTTATTTCTTTTGCTTCTTTATCTTTAAAGTAATCAAATAATTCACGCGCTAAACCAGATTTTTGAATGACATCGGATTTGACATGATAAACCTCCGTCATTTGTTTGCTTTCTAGCTCGATAAGGTTTTTTTCGTGTAAGTATTCTAATGCCGCTAAAATTCGACTGCGCTCAAGTTGACTTTGTTGATAACACGCATCTAAATCGGGTACCGCCCATAGTTTATTGAATTTTGTATGATTAAATACTTGTTGTAAAAATACTTGGCGGCGCTCATCAAATTGATTGAGCAGGGTAGATTTATCGGCTAACAACTTAAAGCGATATTCTGCATAATAACTGTAAGCGGGTTCAATGGCGCCTAATATCTCTAGCTGTACTAATAATGTTTTTAATGGCAGTGCTCGAATATTGGTTGTTTTTGATAATGAAAGCGTTTGCATCTCCCATTGTTTATTATGGGTGTTTTGAATAATGTTATGAAATAGGGCTTCTATGCTTGATTGCTCTGGTGTATCGGCATAGACAAAGTTTTCAACGGTATTCATACCGTCTAGGTTGGCAAAGGTTATGCAGTTGGATGCTTGGCCGTCACGTCCTGCGCGGCCAATTTCTTGGCTGTAATTTTCGATCGATTTGGGTAAGTCATAATGCATAACAAAACGGATATTACTTTTATCGATGCCCATACCAAATGCAATGGTGGCGACAATAACCTGAACACGATCAGCCATAAAATTGGCTTGAATGGTTTGACGCTTATCACTATCAAAGCCAGCGTGATAGGCACTGGCAGAAATACCGCCCTGATTCAAATAAGCAGCAACTTTTTCGGCGGTATGTTGCAGCGTTACATAAATAATACCGGCCCCGGTTTGTTGGCGAATGTGTTGCACTAACGATTTATTTTTGATGTCTTGAGTGACGGGTGCCACACTTAAGTCAAGGTTCGGTCGATAAAACCCAGTTTGTACAATATGTTGGGGCTGAATGTTAAATTTTTCAGCCATGTCTAACTTCACTTTTTTGGTGGCTGTTGCGGTTAGTAACAGTGTTAGCGGAATATTCAGGGCTTTTTGGTAGCTAGGTAGCTTTAAATAATCGGGGCGAAAATTGTGCCCCCATTCCGATATGCAGTGGGCCTCGTCGATGACCAGCATTGAAATGGCTACAGTGTTTATGAACTCGCGAAAGCGTTCATTTTTAAAACGCTCGACACTGATCATTAAAATTTTAATGTTACCGTGTCTAACATCTTGCATCACTTGCCGATATTCATCACTGGTTAGACTTGAATCTAAACTGGCAGCGGCAATGCCTTTATGCCTTAAAAAATCAATTTGATCTTTCATTAGAGCCAATAGCGGTGACACAACTAAAGTTAAATTTGGCAATTGCAGAGCGGTAAATTGATAACAGAGGGACTTCCCCGAGCCTGTCGGAAAAATAGCCAGCGAGCTTTGGCCCTGCAATAACTGAGTGACCGTTTGTTGCTGACCATGGCGAAAGCCATCAAAGCCGAATATGGTTTTAAGTGAATCTGTAAGGTTATCCATGAATCTGCAGCGTATTAAGAATAATAGAGGCAATATGCCAGTTATTGCCTTGAATCGCATCAGAAAAAAGAATGGGGCGCTTTTAAATATTAAAAGCGTTGTTCTAGGTAAATATTAACCTCTCGGCCGCGATCCTCTAATCCGTTTTCTGATCCGTAGTAAGAGGGCAAGGGCAGTGTTTGATCAAATAGGTTGAATACATTCATACCCAGCTTGGTATTGGCTTGGAAGACATGGGATGCATAAAGATCAAATCGTTGATAAGACTCATTGTTGTCTGTAAATAAGTTTGTATCGTCACCAAGGGCGTAGTCTTGCATATGTCGATACCAAGCACCGATCCGTGAGCGCTGACTTAATTGATGCTCGACATTAAGGCTTAACATAATTTCTGGAAAGGCTTGATAATCAACATCGTCACTTTTGTTTTCACTTTTTACATAGCTGGCATTGGCTTTTAATTGCCATTTATTGATGAGTTTATTAACCGTGAACTCTAAGCCCTGTGCATCGTTATTTTTAATATTTTGGTATTGATTTGTACTGCTGATATTTGGCACAGGGACGAGTGCAATGGCATCTTGCCACTCGCTTGTAAAGAAAACGGCTTCTAATTGTAAATCCGATTGGTGATACATCAGAACATACTCATAAGTATCGATGGTTTCTGGCTTTAAATCTGTATTCCCCAATACAGATGAACTGGAGCCTTTTAATTCGAGCGCAGTCGGGGCGCGATAAGCGTGGCCATACAATATTTTTTGACGCCAGTGTTCATTAATCTTGTGTACCAAGCCAATACGCGGTGACGTGTGATTGTCGGCATCACTGTAGCTGTCCCAGCGTACGCCGTAGCTTAACAGCCAGGTATCATCATCAAAACCTGTGCGTGCTTGGGCAAATACGTGGTTAAGAAAACGCTGGTCGTCTTTAAAAGCATTGTCGTAGCCGATCATTAAATTATCGTTAAGGTCTCGTATTTCAAAGCGACTGTCGGTTATTTTTATTTCATCATACCCTGCACCGACAACCCACTGCGTATTCAATGCATTGTGCTGTTGTTTTATTTGCAACTGATAGCCGGCACGCTGTTCATTATCTTCTTGTGTACGAAGGTGTTTGCAATAAAGCGGGTTGGGTGAGGTGCTATTTTCATCGGTTTTACAGGGGAGTGTGGTATTACCTAATGTAGTGATTGCGTCTGGGTAGCCTCGGTTGTCAAAGGTCCAGAGATGTTCACTTTGCCAAAAATAAATTTGGTTTTTTATTTGAATGTCATGACCCATTTTAATTTCATGGCTTAGGCCTGTCAGTAAGAATTGAGAGTCAGTATCAGTAATGTCAGTGTCGGTTGATAAGCTGGTACTGTCTAAATCAAACGAAGCGGTTAATGGTTCAAAGAACTGTCGGCCAATTCCCGGAAAACCATCCGCATCCAGTTCATTGTAAAACAGTAATGATGACCACTTTCCGCCATTACTGATGCTGCCGTAATTCATCGATAGATAAGCGCTGATGTTTTCTAAGGACTGTGCGCGTTGACTGGTTTGGTTTGCGCCAGAATTGGGATCAACATATTCATAGGGTTGATCGTATGGCCCATCTTGTTCATATGCGACACCTGAATGAACATCCCAATTACCACTGAAGTGACTATTAAGTAGAGAAACCTGCCGATTGTTGGCGCCTAATTGCGTGTAACCCAGCGATTGCGATACGGGAGCGTTGGCAAGCTTGAATGCTAATACGCCATGAAAAGCATCATTGCCATAAATGGCCGACCCTGGCCCGCGGATCATCTCAACTTGCTGCATGAGAGGTAAGGGCATTCTGGGAATGGAATAACCGGTATTGGCATAAGTGTACGAGCCAAGGGGGATCCCATTCATCGTATAGGCAATACCGCGAACAGATAGCTCGGTGGCGTAACCGCGTATGGCAAGCACTTCACTGCCACCCCATGTAGTATCAGCAAACACCGAAGGCACGGCCTCTAAGGTTTGACCGAGCGTGCTGGCGCCTCTTTGTTGCCAGTCTTGCTGATACAGGACAGCAGTCGATGAAGCTACATCCAACGCGCTGTCTTCAAACAGAGATGCAACTTCGACTCTAATGCTTTGCAGTTCTTCTAGGCTCAGATCAAAAACGTCATCAGAATAGGAGAACTCACATGCACAAAGGCCTAATAAGATGGCGATATGGCGATACATATTACTCATTACTCATGATTTATTGTTAGATTAGTTTAAATTAGCCAAAACACTAGATAACTCAATACCTTAGTGCCGTGACTTAGCTTTAATAGGCTAATGCTCTGCAATGGTAAATAAAAGGTGGGATGCGTGTACAAATTGCTTCTGCGTTGGCATCGTAATAAGGTACAAAA
>JAWUXY010000033.1:0-12391 GCA_034111105.1 Bermanella sp.
TCGACTCTTGGTGTCGGCACCACGAATTTTTAAAGCCCGTTTGCGAAAGTAAACGGGCTTTTTTTTGTCTGTTGGTTTTTGATTTGCTCACCCTCTCTAGTTGTTTATGGTGGCTTCAGAAGTTGTATTTATAGTTACTCTGCAGAACTGGCTTTTAGCCGTGTATCTGGTATATTTTTAATTAATTCCTTGTATAAGTTGTTGATAACTTGTCCATAGGCGCAATTCAATGAGGGATAGATATATGATTGTTGATACAACTCACGGATCAGTAACTATGCTTGTCGACGCTAATTCGCGCGATATTGTGGTTGAAAATATCACTGTCGAGGATTCAATCTTATTGTTTAATGAAGCTATGGCCAATGCTAAGAAGCACGATGCAATGGTTAATGTTTTTAAAAATCAAAGTCTTTTTAGAAGGCTTATTGCTGCTTGGACTTAAAAGCTCTTCTAACCAAGGATTTAGGTTAATTAATGGGGAATAATTTTACAGGTCTAGCGGCATTTGTTTTTATATTAGGTTTTTCTTTACTTCTATCCCCGTATCGCAGGACTCAGTTTGACTATAGTCGTGCTGCAATCCAAAAAACTATTCTTTTTGGCTTTTCTCTTTGGCTGCTTGGATGTCTCTTACTCTTTGTCTACGACCATTGTCGGTGGCTTATTAACTTTAGGCATGAGTATGAGGAACTTTTTTATATCCCTACTTATTTTACGGGTCTCTTCTTTACTGAGAAATCAGGATTGCCTTATAGGGCATCAGGTTTAGCGCTTACGGTAGGTTTTTACTGGATAATAATTTATTACATACTATTTCAGGTTAGTGCAATTTTCTCTGGTAAACGCAACGAATATCGGATGCGGAAAAGACAATATGATCGACTTGAACAGCTAATAAGAGAATATCAAAAAAAAGGAGGTGGGCCAGCTCCAAGGTTTGAGGAGACAGAAAAATTTAATGCTGTCAAAAGTATAAGAATACTTAAGAGCAGGGAGGTTCCTTACCAGTGGAGTGATGTATTCTTCCGAAAGGTATTTGACTCAGTTGCTTTTGATGAATACTGGAAGAAATCACTTGCCACGTCATTTCTCAATCTATTAACTAAAAGAGTTGAAGATAGAAAGGGGAAGACTCGATCTCAAAAAATTGAATTATTCTTAAGGACGCAATGGAAAAGCATCAAAAAAATTGTGGTAGCACCGTTTTATTATCAAGATATTAAAAAATTAACTGATATGGCGTGGAATCAGTCGGAAGATATGCTATTTCAACTTTATAAAAGCCAGCATACTCAGGGAGGAGGAACTGAATACATTAGATATAATGGAATTGATAACGAAGCAGGTAATTATCTTAAACTAATAGACAATAACCCTCAGCCCCAAATGGTCTCTATCCATATGAGTAATGGCCGTATCTATAATGGCTGGGTAATAAATTCTACTAGACCCGCTACTGGATCGCCGGAATTTACAATATTACCTCATTCTACAAAACATAGATCGCTGGATAAAAATAAGGTGGTCTCTATGACTCATTATGAAAGAGCTGTTTGGCATGAGCCAAGAATGGAAATCATTAAGCCAATTTTGAATCTTTTAGATGCCTTGATCCAGTTAAACGAAGATTCCCAAGATTTAAGCCGTGAGCTATCTGAGCTAAGGGATTGGGTTAACGAAAAATATTATAAGTATTTATATCGATCAAATGGTGAGGGTTATGAGGTTGTCGAGTTATTAAAGCTTCATCCAGATCATGCTCGAAAATTCTTTAAATCTATAAAAATGATAGATGTAGAAATGATACACCCATATGAGATCAATTTATCTGAAGATTTATTCGAGCAAGTACAATTAATAAAAAGAGAAGAGGCTAGAAAACCAAGATTCTCTCATCCGTATCGGCGTGGTCACTTTCGATAAAAATAACTTCCGTTATTTAAACAAGCTCTAGCATGCTTCCTCTATTCGTACCAACCCCCTGTTTTTATGGACCTTTCAAGTTGAATTCACGAAGTTAAAAGAATGAAATACTGGTTTTTATTATTAAAGCCTTATTCACTACGATTCTTTGCCCCGTTTTAGTCTTCAGAGGAAGCTAAAGACTATAATTTATTTTATAGATTTTCTATTTATTCCGCGCTGTTAAGTATTGAGGATGTTTCAACAAATTAAGCACCAATACGGTGAATGATATGACGCTCTATACGCTTATGGATAATAGGTGCGGAAAAGATGCTATCCACATTTAACGAAAAAATGATTCTAGAATTATAATGTTAGTAACTGATTTTGAATGAATCACGGTTAAAAAATTGTATAGCCTTATTTGCTATTAAAATTTCACGCTCATATTAAGTGAAACCCCTTTATCGAACCCCTCACTGCTCAAATGCAATTGCACGGGCACATCAGCTAGCGCGCCGTTATCAATACCACCTTGTGATACATACCAAAGTGCTGCTGTGGCAGCCTGTACCGTGTCTAGTTCTTGTTCATTCATGTTGATGCTGTAGCTGCCTTCGATGGCTTGAAAAGAACATGGGCTTTGCGCCACCTGGGTGTATGAATACTCCGGCAGTTGTTCAAGTTCGCTGTTCGCATTACAAAACGAAAGCGGTGCCATGACCAAAGCCGTAACCGCTGCCACTTTACGTAGCCAGTGTTGCTTAATAAGAGTGCGGCGTACTTTCGATTTATTGGTGTGGCCTAGTGCTACTAATGATTTGCCCAGCGTAAGCTGATGCTGTTGCTGATAAATCAGGGCTTCTTCTAACTGACTTTGAGTAATGATGCCTCGGCTGGTCAGTAAATCTCCTAAGCGATAGTTTTGATTCATGAGACAGTCCGTTTCAAATTCTGGGGTGAGATTAAGTGTGACACAAACCCCAAATCTCACTAGGGGGGCGCTATATTATTGGGCTATAGCAAACCACTTTACATATAGCCCTAAAGCATCCATTACAGAGTGTATCTGGCTCAATAAAAATATTTTTACTAAGCAATTCAATGATTTAAGTTTTATTTTTATTGCGTCTGAAAAATGCGCCAAAAAAATGAATTACAAATCCCTACACGGCTCAGTGTAAAGATCGCCTTTTGGTTTCAAGCAAAAGTCGAGTTGTGGTGCTTCTTTGTCATGCTGTTCGAGTGATTCATTCCTTAAGATGTCTGTCGAGATGAAAATATGATGTCTTGTGATACTTCTGTTAGAACTCTGTGAAGGCTGTGTTAACTCTTTCATTTAATGTTGATCCTGTAGTTATTCATTACTCACTGTTTAAGGATCTCACATGAAATTAAAATCTCTTGTTCTGGCGATGCCACTGGCTTTTTCTTCGGCTGCGTTTGCGCAAGTTGTGGATTTAGAAATCACTAACTTGACCCACGGCATGCATTTCACGCCGATTTTTATTAACGCCCACAGTGCAGGCACTCATGTGTTTGAAGCGGGCGCGACTGCATCGTCGGCTGTTCAGGCCATGGCCGAAGGGGGCTCAATCGCCGATTTAGTATCAGGCGCGGCTGCGGGCTCGATGACATCAGAAAACCCAGCGGCTGGCTTATTAGCCCCATCTGTTTCGGCGGACGTGATGAATTTCGATACGGGCTCAAACACGCACTTATCCCTTACCGCCATGTTGCTACCAACCAATGATGGTTTTGTGGGTTTAAATGCTTGGGAAATTCCTCAAACAGCGGGCACCTACACGGTTTACTTGAATGCTTACGATGCCGGCACAGAAGCCAATGATGAAATCATTGTGGGCATGTCAGGTGGGCCTTCTGGCAATGCGGGCATTCCAGCGGCACCCGGTGGCGATGCAGGCACAGGTGCGACTGGCGTGACGAGCAGCGAAACCAATGCCATGGTTCATATTCACCGCGGTAATGTGGGTGACACAGACAGCAATGGTGGCATCAGTGATGTCGATAGCCGCATTCACCGTTGGTTAAACCCTGTTGCCAAACTTGTTGTTACTGTTAAGTAATCGGAGCCTCATTATGAATAACATAAAATGGAATCATGCTCTGGCATTCGTCACCATGGCCAGTGTGCTCAGTGCATGTGGCAGCGGTAGCAGCAATAGCGGTGGTGATACCGATGCACCAACACCTGCAAATTATGAAATCACGCTTACCAATGTCACCAGCAATCAACCCTTATCACCGGTTGCCGTGCTGATGCATTCACAATCGTATCGCCTTTGGTCAGTTGGGTCGCCCGCGTCTGTTGCGTTAGAAACGTTAGCAGAAGGGGGCGCGAATGCAGATGTGCTAGCACTTGATGATGTCAGCAAGCAAGCCATGGCATCGGGTGCAGGGGCGATTATGCCGGGCGCTTATGAAACGCTATTGGTGACGCTCGATAATCCAACAACAGCCACGTATTTGTCGGTGAGCACCATGCTAGTGAATACCAATGACGCGTTTACAGGTGTCACTGGTTTGTCTATTGCTGATTTATCGATGGGCGAATCCGCCACAGTATCATTGGGTGTTTACGATGCTGGCACAGAAGTGAACAGCGAATTAGTGAATACCATTCCCGGCCAAATGGGCGAAGGCTTTAATGCTGAGCGCACCGATACGAATGTGGTTTCTAGACACCCAGGCGTAGTGGGCAGTGATGATGGCCATAGTGCGTCTGTGTTAGACAGTCGTCATAAGTTTGATAACCCAGCTGCGATACTCACTGTAACGCGTGTAAATTAAGCCATGTAAATTTAGCGGGAACTTGTACGTTGTATGGCCGTCAGATTTTCGATGGTCATACAGGGATTCTGTGTGATGTTGTTAGTTTTATTTAACCGGTACAGCATTCATGGAAAAGCGCATTCTCGTCATTGAAGATGATCATGACATCAATAACCTCCTCACAATGAACCTCAAAGATTTACAGCACTCAGTTGATCCCTGTGATCATGGCGGGCGAGGTTTAGCCATGGCAATGCAAGGGCAATACGATGCCATTGTATTGGATATTATGTTGCCAGAAATAGACGGCTTAGAAATTTGCCGAGAACTGAGAGCGCAAAAAATTAATACGCCCATATTAATGTTAACCGCGCGCGACAGCGAAGCCGATCGAGTGGTGGGTTTAGAAATGGGCGCCGATGATTACCTTACAAAACCTTTTAGTATTCGCGAACTGCAAGCGCGAATTAAGGCCATGCTGCGTCGTTCCGATATGATGCAAGCTAAGCCAGCCGAACACGAAGAGACGTTGAAATTTGATGGGTTAAAAATCGTTATCTCAAAACGAAAGGTCTTTTTAAGCGATCAGCTAATCGAATTAACCAGTATAGAGTTTGATTTGCTTTTATATCTGGCACGCCAACCTGGTTTAGTGTTTAGCCGTAATCAATTGCTCGATGGCGTATGGGGTTATCAACACAGCGGCTACTCACACACTGTTAACTCCCATATTAATCGTTTGCGCAATAAATTAGAGCATGATCCATCGAACCCTAAATATATTTTAACCATTTGGGGTGTAGGGTATAAATTCAGTGATACATAAATTATTTTCATCGTTTTACAGCAAACTATCGTTACTGTTATTGGCGTGTTTTATGGTCATTGCGGTGGTGTTAACCATACTGGCTCAAACGCTAACGCAAGACTATCAAAGCGAAATTGAGCAAAAGCTGCATTTAAAATTAGCCGAACATATTATTCACGATAATCAATTGTTCAATGGCAATGACATTCATTACCCTGCGGTTAAACATGCATTTAGCAGCATGATGATATTAGGCCCCAGTTTTGAATTTTATGTGATTAGCCCGACGGGCAAGATATTGACGTATTCAGCTGATCCCGAGCGCATTAAGCGATCGAACGTCGATATTGCCCCCATTAATGATTTTATAAAAGAACGCAAACCGTTTCCTATTTTGGGGGATGACCCTCGTTCGTCTGACAAGCAAAAAATATTTTCTGTTGCCCCTATTTATGCAGGCCAAGAACTAAAAGGGTATTTGTATATTATTATTGGCGGTGAAATTTATGATGACATTGCGAGCTTATTGCAAAATAGCCATATCGTGACATTAGGAGGTTGGAGCGTCTTACTTATTTTGTTCATGACATTAATCGTGACATTATTATTGTTTGCTATGTTAACTCGGCCTTTACGTCGTTTGACGTCAGACATTGAAGCGTATCGTGAAAGTGGATTCGAAAATACATCAATGCCGTTAAGTCAATGGAAAGCCGATTCAAATGATGAAATAGAACGGCTTGGTAATAGTTTTAACGAGTTAATTGATGTGCTTAATAACCAGTATCAAAAAGTTAAAAACACCGACGAATTAAGGCGCGAACTTATCTCTTATGCCAGCCATGATTTAAGAACCCCACTGACGTCGTTGCAAGGCTATCTCGAAACCTGGCTACTTAAACACGGTAATACAGATAATGGTCGTGCGTTAATTGAGGTTGCCATGAAAAACGCAACTAACATTAGCGAACTTATCGAACAATTATTTGAACTGGCTTATCTTGATAGCGGCGATGCTAAATTACATAAAGAACCTATCTCCATGTCAGAATTAGCCCAAGATGTCATAAGCAAACGCTTACTCGAAGCGAATGAAAAAAACATACAGCTTGATGTTCATCCAAAAGAATCCATTATTTTATTAATGGGGGATTACCAAAAACTGAATCGTGTATTGAGTAATATAATTGATAATGGCATGCGCCATTCTATGAGTGGCGATAAAATTGAAATTCGATTACGGGACGTAGGTGAACAGCGCTGGGCCATCGAAATACAGGACTCAGGCGTTGGTATTCCATCCGATGAAATCAATGATATCTTTTTAAATCACTTTCGTGCGAGCAACAGTATAAAAGGAAAAGGCGAAAACAGCGGGCTGGGGTTATCTATTTGTAAACGGATAATAGAACTTCATGGCAGTGAACTTCATGTGACTAGCACGCTGGGTAAAGGCACATGTTTTTACTTTTTTTTAGATGAAGCTAATGCGGTTATTACCCGTTAAAGCGTCACTCTAATACATATCTTGGTCGTCATTTGACGGCCAATCCAATAAAAAATCGATCTGTTCATTCATAATATTGTGCATTATTAGCATGCGCATCGCATTTCTTGTGTCGCATCATGACGCAAATTGAAAAACACTCAATCCAATCTAAACTGACAAGCACTCACAGCTGTTATCGCTGGCAGTTTGTGCCTATCAATGCTGCTCAATATATCTACGAGGAACCTCATGAATGGGATAACAGATCTTTTATTGCAAGCAAACGCATGGTTAAAACCTTATAGCATGCAATTGGCCGTGGCATTTGTGGCGACATTATTAGTAATTTATGGTGATGCCATTAATAAAACCGTGAGAGTGTTTGTAAAGCCTTATCCATTTGTGGTGCGTATCATGGCGTTTGTTGTGTTGTGCACACTGGGTTACGGAGCATTAACGGTTTGGGGGTCTGCGCAAGTGCATAAATTAATACATCAAATACCGGCTGTCTTTTTTGCTCCTGTGGTGTTAACCGCGTTTATTATTTTGGGTGCATTAGCCGAGCGTTTTCACAAAAAAGGCTAGGGTGCCTTTCAAGCTTATGACGGTGTCTTTATACTGCGCGCTCATATAACAAAAATAATAAGCCGTTATGAAAAAAATTCTGTTAGTTGTATTCCTTATGGCCAGCCAAAGTGTGTTGGCGTTTAGCGACCTTGGCCACAAGATGGTGGCCGCTGCGGCGTGGCAGCATTTGACCCCATTTGCAAAACAATCGGTGGAGCGCTTACTGGGTTCTGGCGAGCATAATTTTGTTCAAGCCAGTGTGTGGGCCGATAAAATAAAAAGTAATGAAGACTTTAATTACTTAAAACCTCTGCACTACGTCAATATGCCAAAAAACGCTTCTAACTATGTGAGAGCCCGTGACTGTAAGAAAAACAAGTGCGTGGTTGAAGCTATTAAAGACTTTAGTCAGATTGCCAAAACCGGTAGCAAGAAAGAGCAAACGCTTGCACTAAGGATGCTGATTCATTTAATTGCAGATGTGCACCAACCATTGCATGCCGGTTTGTTTGAAGACAGAGGCGGTAACTGGTACGAAATAAAATACCAAGGCAAAAGCATATCGTTGCATAAATTTTGGGATAACCAACTGGTTAAGCGTTTTGATAAATACGTTGTATCTGGTGCCAATAAAATCGTCGCTGACCAAATGAGCGTCAATGTAAGTAACCCAGTAAAATGGGCAGAAGAGAGCCATCAAATCACGGTAAATTCTGTCTATTTAGCGCCCGAGAATACGTTACTGAGCGATGAATATTTGTTAATGGCAGATAACATCATTGAGAAGCAACTGCATCGTGCATCTTGGCGTTTAGCCATGTGGCTTAATACGTTGTGGTAAATGGTACGTGGTAAAAATAGGGGGAATTCAGCATTAAACCAGTCCATGGTTATAAGCGCATCATGCGTTGCTGAATCTGTCTTCCGTGAAGTGTGCCATCCTGTGGCGAATCATCCTGATTACGGCATCATCCAATGATGCACTCCTTGGCTTACTTCATCCTAGAAATAAGCGTTTAAATCGGTTGTCTGTCCGTTTGACGTTTACTTTTCATCCTGAAAAGTAGGTGTTGCTGATTACATACCCATCCTAGGTATATCAATCAAAGCACCGTTAAAAGGTCCCACCTTTTAACTGAATCCATTCTGTCTTAACGCTTTCTTATTCCTTAAAAAAGCGGTGGAAGCTAAAGTGACAGGAAATATCAATCCTAGTTATTCCCTGTCAAAGCACCCTAGGTCCACCTTCCAATAGCGGTCTATCAATCCTTCGTCACACTTCCGTGTTAACCAGTTAATCCGTTACTGGCATCCTTGTTGGTTCGTCCTGAACGGGCTCTAATTTAGCAAAAAACTGAACTTTGTCTGTGTACTGCGGACACAAATATATGATCACTTATAGTGCGATATTATTGGCCTTAGCAACGGCGCAGGCTGTAGGGCAGCTTTAGTCCGTTTGGCGTAATATCGTGTAGTAATATCTTCTTATTTCTCACAATCCGTGTAGGAGATTTCCTACAAATGAAATAGACCATTGCTTACTAGGCCATTTGCATCATTCACCACTACACTTACAAAAAATAACTGAATGCCTATGTTTGCCTTTATATCGTTACAACAACTGCCATTACTCAAACAGCTGCGCTTGCCGTTTTGTTCGGTTATTGAGCTAGACGACCCATTTATTGAAAATAAAAGGGTGCACATGCCCGGTGCCAATCAGCCGCTAAGTGATAGCGAATTTGCTGCAGCCATCGAAAAAATGTACCAAGCGCTTGAGCCTCACATTAAGGCGATGGTGACGTTTGAATATTATTTAGAGCAAACCAAGCAAAAACGAGATCTTATCGAAAAACAAATTCAACGCCCTAAGACTCCTCAACAGCTGGGGCTGGCATCACTTGATGAATATAAAAAAGTCGCCTGTCTAAGGGTATATAAAAACATTTATCAACAGGGGCTATGGCAAAGTCTCGGCGCAGATACGGGCGTTGCGATTAAGCTGAACGATGAACACCCATATTTCCGACAACCTAGCTTTAATGACAAGCCGCAATTATTTCAGAGCCTTCTATACGACGATGCTCGCCCGCCGTTGCCATCAAAGCAGAGCCCGTTTCCGGCATTATTTCGTCGAGCTGAGCACTTTGCATACGAGCAAGAGTGGCGCTTGCTTCGCCCGCTTAGTGTGCTTGATCAAAATAAAGAAGGGCAGCTCAATAGCAAGATACCTAGGGGCTTAATAACGGGAATCTATGCCGGTTTAAACTGCCCAGATGAAATATTGGGTTCACTACAAACGCTGGTGACACAAGATTTGCAGTTTCGAGGTATGGATTTAAAACAAATTGGCGTGAGTGAAACCCACCTACGATTAGTGGCGACAGGGGTCAACTTATAGTCGATGCATCGTCTAAGGTAATTAGGCTTTGATTGGGCCAGTAGCGCAAAAATCCTGTGCTATTCTGAAATGAGACGTCATTTTTGGAGTGGCCATGAAGGCACTGAATATTTTAGTGGTTGATGATGCTCGGTTTATTCGAGACCTTGTGCGTAAAGCGGTCAAGGCGCAGTACCCGACAGCGCAGGTTGATGACGCAGCAGATGGCTTGCAGGCGCAAATTAAAATGAAATCGGGCACTTATCATGTGCTGCTGTGTGACTGGGAAATGCCCAACATGAGCGGCCTAGAGCTATTGCAGTGGATGCGTACCGAAGAGCGTTACGCAAAAGTCCCCTTTTTGATGATCACCAGTCGCTCTGAAAAAAGCCATATCATCAAAGCGGTTGAAGCGGGCGTCAGTGATTATATTGGCAAGCCATTTAATAATGAGCAGCTTGGTACCAAACTCGCCCGGCTGATATATAAGTTTTACAACTTTAGTCCCAAGCAAACCGCGCGTCAGGCCCAGCAAAGTGACAACGCGAGCCTGCTGACGGGCGCGAGCCCTCCTGCTGCACCAGCGGCCAGTCCCAACAATGCAAGCCTACTCACAGGCGCAGCACCTGCGGCTAAACCTAAGAAAAAAGCCCCTGATGCTGCAAGCCTATTAACCGGAGCGTCACCTTCTGAAAAACTGGTCGATAAACCGAAAAGTAAAAAAGCATCAAATAAGAGTATGGCATTGGCCCATGTGCGTACATCTCAAGGCCAAGAGCTACGCTGCATCGTTAAAGATATTAATTTGAATGAAATGATACTGGTGGTAAAACGGGACCAGGGCGTTCCGGGGCTATTTGATCAAGTGGTGGTGGATATTGTCAGCAAAGAAGAAGACATCGTGGCGCGTGTGAATTGCTTTGTGTGCTCGGTAAGCTCACCAGATAAACGCATCGATGGGGAGCTGTTCAATTTATTGGTGCGTTATGAAGATGAAGACCCTGAAAAATTGGCGGCACTTTCCAAGTTTGTTGCGAAAGTGCGCTGATCAATTTGCAACCGTTAGCCGTTAATAACTTTCGGCTCAACAACTTTACGCGATATAGGAAAGTGACACGTAAAACAGCTGCCTTTGCCAAGTTGGCTGCTAATATGCAAATGGCCGTCGTGTCTTAATAAGGTGTGTTTGACGATGGCCAGACCTAACCCAGTGCCACCGGTATCGCTGTGTCGACTTGGGTCAGCACGATAGAAACGTTCGGTTAACCTTGGAATGTGTTTAGGGTCGATGCCTAAGCCATTATCTCTGACCTCTAGGTGTAAGCCGGATGTGTCTTGCCACCAGTGCACGTTTATTTCGCCACCTTGCGGTGTGTATTTCACCGCATTAAAGATTAAATTGCCAAAGGCGCTGGCTAACTCCGTTTCTACCCCTAATAAATCTAAGTCTTCGCATTCCAATTTAATGATGTGTTGTTTGTCGCCACTTAATGATTTTGCATCGGCGATTAATGCAGTCAGCATAGACGGAACAATTACTTTGTTATGTTCGGACCCTTGATTGGTCTCTAAGCGGCTTAACACTAATAAATCATTGATTAAGTTCTGCATGCGTTGGCTTTGCTCATGCATTTGTTGCAAGGCACGGCCCCAGCGAGCGGGCAGCGTTTCTTTGTATTCAATAAACGTTTCTAAATAACCCGAGATGACGGTCAAAGGTGTGCGCAGTTCATGGCTGGCATTGGCCACAAAATCTTGTCTCATTGCTTCAAGTTGATGCAAGTGGGAAATATCTCGGCAAACAATCAGCCTATCTTTACGCCCAAACAGAGTGATATGAAATTCTAAAATAGCATCGTTATTGATCGGGCTGGTGATCTCAAGTGGGGAGTCATAATGGGTTTTATCAAAGTACGCTTTGAAATCTGGATGGCGCACAAGATTTGTAATCGCTTGGCCGATGTCTTTGGTATTTTGCAGCCCTAATAGTGTACTGGCGGCGTGATTCCACCATTCTAAGTTGCCATTACTATCGACCATGAGAATGCCGTCTTTAAGTGCACCTGTACTGTCTTGCACTCGTTTTAACATGGCTCTTAGTTTATTGCGGGATTTTTCTTGGCGGCGTTGCAAGCGATAAACATCATCAAAGATACTGCCCCACAAGCCATGACTTGTGGGCGGCTCATCCATATCGCGGCTGGTGAGCCATTGTTGTAACTTATGTAATTGACGCAAATGCCAGACAAGATACACACCAAGAGTCGCCATCAGTGTGTAAGCCAAAATGTCTAGGCTCCAACCTACAACAAATGCGAGAGCCAAGCTAAAAATCAACCGGCGAATGGCCGAACGCCAATCATGCTTCATATAAACTACATACCAAACAAAAAAACGAAATTTAAGTTATGACGCTTTCGTTGAAAAACGATAACCCGTACCGCGA
>JAWUXY010000034.1:0-10401 GCA_034111105.1 Bermanella sp.
GAAAAAGCTCAACATGGTTATTGCCAATGATGTCAGTTCACAACACATTGGTTTTAATAGTGATGACAATGCCATTATTATCATTGATCAAGACTCATCTACAGAATATAGCCAAGCCAGTAAATACGTGCTGTCGCAAAGCATTCTCGAACACATAGCCGCCAAGCTGCCATAAACTTTAGGAACAATCATGAAAAAACGCTTTCAAGTAAAACTTTTAGACAAACGTCTTGGCAATGGTATTCCAATGCCTCACTACGGCACAGATGGTAGTGCAGGTTTAGACTTACGCGCGTGTCTAGAAGACACTCTCATATTACAGCCTGGCGAAACAAAATTAATTCCAACTGGCATGTCAATTTATATCGAAGACAATGGCTTAGCCGCCATGATTTTACCGCGCAGTGGTTTAGGCCATAAACATGGGATCGTACTGGGAAACCTAGTTGGCTTAATTGATAGTGATTACCAAGGTGAATTAATGGTAAGTTGCTGGAATCGTGGCGACACGGCTTTCACCATGGAAGTTGGCGAGCGTATTGCACAGCTAGTCATTGTTCCGGTTGTTCAAGCCGAATTTGATCTGGTTAGCGAGTTTGAGGCCACCGATCGCGGCGAAGGCGGTTTTGGTTCTACTGGCACAAAATAAACACCATTGCAGGACGGATATGCATTCCATTGCCCAAAGCATCTTCCGCGAATACGACATTCGCGGCGAGTACCCCAGCCAGTTGAATGAGCGAACTGCTTTATTGATTGGCCAAGCGCTGGGCAGTGAAATTATTCAAGCTGGGCAACAACAATGTTACGTGGCATGGGATGGTCGATTATCTAGCCCTACTCTACGTGATGCGCTCGTCAGCGGTATTTGCAGCACAGGTTGCGATGTGAATATTATTGGTGCTTGCCCAACCGCCGTGGCATTTTGGACCATTAAGCACAATGGTCAAAGTTGTGCCATGATCACGGGTAGCCACAATCCCAAACAAGATAACGGTGTTAAAATCGCGGTCGCGGGCAGCCCAAGAAGCGGCGACGATATACAAGTGCTGCTATCTCGTATCAAACTCAATTTATTTAAAACAGGCCAAGGTCACATCAATGACGCCAGTCACTTGATCGATGACTATCAACAACGCCTCATTCAAAACTTACCACTCAAGCGTCCACTAAAAATCGTCCTTGATGCAGGCAATGGCATTGGTGGCCCAATCGCCAGCCAAGCTTTAAAAGAAATAGGTGCCGATGTCATTGAAATCGCGTGTGACGTAGACGGCAATTTCCCACTGCATCATCCAGACCCTGCCAAGTTAAAAAATCTGACTTGGCTACAAACCGCAGTGAAAGAAAATAATGCGGACCTAGGTATTGCATTGGATGGTGACGCCGACCGCTTGGGCGTCGTAGATCACATGGGGCAACCCATTTTACCTGATCGCTTAAGCTTATTATTTGTCGAAGACATTTTAAAACGCCAAGGCAAGCAAACCATTTTATTTGACGTAAAGTGCACCGAGCTGCTCACCACCTATACCCAGCAGTGGGGCGGCATACCAAAAATGATCGCCACTGGTCACACCAGCATGAAGCGCGCGATAAAAGAAACCAACGCTGCCTTTGCGACAGAGCTAAGTGGCCATATTTTATTTAATGACGAACACGGCATTGGTGTCGATGATGGCATATATGCGGGTTTACGTTTATGTCATCTGATCAGTGAAAAAAATATCAGTTTGCATGAACGATTAATTGTATTACCTAATCCCGTGGCCACTGAAGAAATTCAAATTCCGGTTAAAGAAGACGAAAAATTTTCAATTATGCACATACTGCAAGGCAGCTGTTTCAAGGATCAAGAAATAACCGATATTGATGGCTTACGTGTGCGCTTTAAACAGGGTTGGGTATTAGTACGCGCAAGCAATACAACAGCCTGTTTAACCATTCGGTTTGAAGTAGCAAAACCGGCAGCCTTATCACCGTTAATTAAATTAACCATCAACGAATTGCATGCTCATGTACCGCAATTGGATTTATCTGAACTACAAAATCTTGCATCTACAACAGTGGCCAATTAAGCAGGTGTGATTTACATACACCCTAGGTATAATCAATTATCTTCCACCATTTAACTTTAAGCTAATGCGATTTGCCATGCCTTTGACTCGTGATGACGCCTTTAATATCGCTAAAGTATTAAGCGAAGCCCTTCCTTATATTCAGCGTTTTGTGGGTAAAACCATTGTTGTAAAATACGGCGGCAACGCCATGACAGAAGAAGTGCTAAAAAATAGCTTTGCACGCGACATGGTTATGTTGAAGCTTATCGGTATTAACCCAATTGTTGTTCACGGTGGTGGACCACAAATTGGCGACTTATTGGATAAACTCAAAATTGAAAGCCACTTTGTAAATGGTATGCGGGTTACCACAAGCCAAGCAATGGATGTGGTTGAAATGGTATTAGGTGGCTTAGTTAACAAAGACATCGTCAATTTAATTAACCAAAATGGCGGCCAAGCCATTGGCTTAACCGGCAAAGATGGCCAGTTAATCAAAGCCAAAAAATTAAAAGTCACACATCAAACCCCAGAAATGCAAACGCCTGAAATCATCGATATTGGTCATGTGGGCGAAGTCGCCAAAATCAATACAAAAGTACTAGAGATGTTGGCCAGCTCTGACATTATTCCAGTAATTGCACCCATAGGTGTTGGCGAAAATGGCGAGTCTTATAATATCAATGCTGACTTAGTTGCGGGCAAAGTGGCAGAAGCGGTAAAAGCTGAAAAACTTTTACTGCTCACAAATATTGCAGGCTTAATGGATAAAGACGGCCAGATTTTAACAGGCCTAAACACCGAACAAGTTGATGCATTAATCGAAGACGGCACCATTTATGGTGGCATGCTACCTAAGATCCAATGTGCTTTGGATGCCGTAAAAGGTGGTGTGACCAGCGCACATATCATCGATGGCCGTGTGAGCCACAGCACCATGCTTGAAATATTTACAGATGAAGGCGTGGGCACATTAATCACTAACGATGAAGTCTGAATAGTGACGCATTATCGTCAAACAGGGTAGGGGAACTAACATTTTATCGGTTTAGTTCTCCACTTAACCACAACTACATCACGAAAACAGTCATTAGCCATTGCGAGTTAGTTATCAGCGCATTAGGATTGGGCTTCTTTGTGATTCAAGCAAAATATACGTATGACGGAATCTCCACAAAAACCATCTCGTAAACAGCAAATTTTGCAAGCACTTGCGCACATGCTTGAAATGAATCCTGGTGCTCGCATCACTACCGCTAATCTTGCAAAAGAAGTGGGTGTCAGTGAGGCGGCTTTGTATCGTCATTTCCCCAGCAAAGCAAAAATGTTTGAAGGCTTAATCGAATTTATTGAAGCCACTATTTTTACGCGCATCAATCGCATTCGCACCGAGCATGACAGCACACTGTCTCGACTTGAGCATGCCATGACACTAATTTTGACCTTTGCCGAAAAGAACCCAGGCATGTGTCGAATTCTAACAGGCGATGCATTATCCGGTGAAACTGAGCGCCTGCGTGCCCGCATTGCTCAATTTTTTGACCGACTAGAAACACAAGTCAAACAAATTTTGCGTGAAAGCGAACTGCGCGATAATAAAATGCCCCGTATTGAAGATGGCGCATGCGCCAATATGTTATTGGCCATTATTGAAGGCCGCATCCGTCAGTACGTACGCACAGAATTCAAAACACTGCCTTTAACTCACTGGAACAGCCAGTGGGATTTCTTGGCAGCCAGCTTGTTAGTTGATCAACGCCAAGTCACACCTGTTTAAAAAATGTTCTTTTGTGCATAAAAAAACCGAGTATGTAGGCTCGGTTTTTTTATGCTTAGGGCATTCGTCTAGACTAGGCTCATCATGGCTAACGATCAGATACCATATTTTTCGCGGTAGGCTTTAATCGCAGGGAAGTGCTGCTTGAACGCTTCTTTTTCAGATACGAATTGCATGACCTGCTCAAGTTGAACAATGCTGATAACGGGAATGCCGTAATCACGCTCTACTTCTTGAATGGCTGATAATTCGCCTTTACCTTTTTCTTGTCGGTCCAATGCGATCACAACACCAGCTGGTTTGGCATTCGGTTGCTCTTGCAGTAGTGCCATGACTTCACGAATGGCTGTGCCCGCTGTGATCACATCATCGATAATGAGAATATTGCCCTCTAGCGTGGCGCCCACTAGCGTTCCGCCCTCACCGTGCGCTTTTTTCTCTTTGCGGTTATAGCCATAAGGCGTCTGACGATCAAAGTTTTCAGATAGGCTCATGGCGGTGGTGGCCGCTAACGGTATGCCTTTGTAGGCCGGCCCGAATAGCACATCCATTTTCACGCCTGAATTAACAATGGCCGCTGCATAACTTTTCGCCAAGATGGACATAGCTTTGCCGCTATTGAACAGCCCAGCGTTAAAGAAATAAGGGCTTATGCGGCCAGATTTTAATTCGAATTCACCAAATTTTAATACACCTTGCTCGATGGCAAATTCAATAAACGCCTTTTGATAATCCTGCATAATCCCAACCACTGTCTAAACTAATGTAATGAGGCCTCAGCTTAGCTGAAGCCCGCCAATTTTGGTCTATCTGTGCTAATTGCTTGGCACAAATTCGGGTATTTTAACGGCTAATACTATAATTCCCATCATAGACTGCAAAAATAAGCACAAAAATCGCCTAAGGCTCTCGATACCGTTTGATATAAATCACTTTTTGTACGATCTGTTAACCATCCCTGCCACAAGATAGTTAATTCGTGAAAAAGTCCGTTTTAGAGATGTTAGCCTAATCAAAACTGAGTATCATAGCCGCCTCGCAAAACAGGGAGCCTTTATGAAGGTTATAAACGTACAAGTTGACGGACTAGAAGCCGCTGTCGAAAATGGTTTCTATGATTGGCTAGCTGAGCATGATGCGGACGTTGTCTGTGTACAAAACCTGAAAGCAAAAGAATATCAATTGAGCGATGCCGTTGTTTATCCTGAAAACTTCAACGCTTATTTTTTCGACGGCGAACCAGACAATTACAGCGGTGTTGCAATTTTAACCCGTGACATGCCTAAAGCCATTATGACAGGCTTAGCATTTGAATCGTGTGATCGTTATGGACGCTACATTCAAGCGGACTTTGAACAAGTTTCCATTGGCTCTGTGTTGTTTCCAACTGAAGATGAACACAATAGCCTAGAAGATAAACTGGCGTTTCAGCAGCAATTTATTGAACACTTAAAGAAAACCAAACGTAAACGTCGTGAGTTTATTTTTGCTGGCTTCTTTGGGGTGGCGCATAAATCCGTCGATATTGCCGACTGGAAAGCGGCACAAAATAAATCCGGCTTTTTGCCTGAAGAACAAGCGTTCATGGACCAAGTAACCGGCCCGTTAGAGTTTGTTGATGCTTTCCGCGAAGCCAACTTTGGCGAAAACCAGTTTACTTGGTGGCCTGATGACGAGTCTGCACGACGCAACCAAAATGGCTGGCGCTTAGATTATCAAATTTGCACACCAGAACTTCGCCAATTTGTCGTCGAAGCCAAGATATTAAAAGATCAAGTTTGGGGTCAGCATGGCGCGACACTCATTGAGTATGAAATTG
Organism: Bermanella sp.; assembly: GCA_034111105.1. Taxonomy (GTDB): domain Bacteria; phylum Pseudomonadota; class Gammaproteobacteria; order Pseudomonadales; family Oceanobacteraceae; genus Bermanella. Next base: position 5,657 of record JAWUXY010000034.1, read on the forward strand.
ACTAGTGGCCATATGCCTTAGCATGCACAAAAAAGCCCACTGTCATGTGGGCTTTTTTGTGGGTATCGAATCTAGATTCCGTCATTCATTATTGATCGTTTTCAGCCATAGATTTGGTGGCAAGTGTTCGCATGTCACCGTAATAACCCACCGCGCGACCACCTATGGCATCGCTGTCGGTCATGAACATGATACTGTTAATATCGTTGATCTGCTCACCAAACACCGCTTGCCAGTCTTTTTGGATATGTCGATGCAATGTTTGCCATTTCATCGTAGTTTGCCCTTCGCCACTGACAACAATGACTTTATTCTTTGCATCCAATGCCCAGCTGCTTTCAATCGGCTGAGAGTGAGACCACACATAATGAATGGCTTTGCCTGCACCGAATAAGGGTTTGCGACTCACGACCACACGCAAGACAAAATCATTACCTTGAGCCTCACGTTCATCAAATTGGTTCATTTTGGTTTCGATGCCTTGGCTATCCATAATCATGGCGTAAGGCGTCAATTCAGCTGTCCACTGCCACTGTAACACAGGCGTTTTGTTTAGGTTGATCGTACGCTTATATTCAAACCCAGAGGCTGACTTAACACTCTCTGCACGCAGCACCACGCCTTGTTCCATGTCCATAATGGGTTGGTATTGGGTTTCCCCAACAAATGCGATCGGCCCCCAATTATCAAGGTTGCCTTCAATGAGTAATGGTTTAGCAAAGCACGCCTGAACGGTGAGTAAAGCCCACGCCATGGCTATGAGAATTTTCATCCGCAACCTCAATATTATTTTTATTATTGTATTTGAAGCTGGCACCTTAGACGGCACAGGTTTTACGCGCAATAGCCATCTAAGACAACCTGATGTGGTTGTCAGCTTATGACTAACTTATTGTTTGTTTTTTCAAAGCAGGTCACTTCTTTAAGCCGCAATAAAAAACCCAGCAAGGTGCTGGGTTTGTTTGATCGTCTAATGGTTTAGATCGGTCGCGAGCCGTAGTTTGATGTTGGCTTACGTGGTGGGTCTGCCATCACATTGGGTTCAATTTCATTAATGGCACCACCTTTTTGTAAAAAGGCTTCTATTTCATTGTCCATTTTACTGCGCAGCTTTTGCCGTGAAGCGATGGATCGCAATACGCCTTCTTCTGCACTGCCAATGAATTCCATATCGGGTTCGGTCACATTTGTGGCACTGCCACCCTTGCTGTCCGTCTTAGCCTTTGTGGCTTTTTTAGGTTTAGGCATAATAGCTCTCCCATCCTTAAGTTCCGTGAGCAATAAACGCTGCGTAGAAATTTATAGTTCAGGAAAAGCTATCTGTCAGATAAATCGCTATATCTAATTACACTTAATACCTAATTTTAAAGCTCATTTTGGAATATCACATCTGCAAGTAGGTAGAAGATGCCAAGGTTTTTTCTAATTCTGACAAAAACAATGTTTTCTCTTCAGGCGCCAACTGTGAACCCTTCAGAATGCGACTGTAGGCCTCTTGAAGCGTAGGTATATCGAAATTCACATACTGGAGAACCTTGCCAACGGTATCGCCCTGTTGGGCCGATTTAAAGGCTATATCGCCTTTATCATTAATGTACACATCAACCGAATCGGTATCGCCAAAAAGATTGTGTAAATCCCCTAAAATTTCTTGATAAGCGCCCACCATAAAAAAGCCCATGAGGATATCTTCGTGGTCCGCATAGCTTGGCATCGGCAGTGTGGTCTCAATGCTATCGCCCTCAATGTACTGCTCAACACGACCATCGCTGTCACAAGTCATATCCTGAATCACCGCTCGACGCGTCACCGGCCGATTCAAACCCGTTAACGGCAGAATTGGGAATATTTGATCAATGCCCCATGCATCGGGTATCGATTGAAACAGTGAAAAGTTAACAAACAATTTATCGGCTTGGGTTTCTTGTAAGCGATCTAATACTTGCGCCTGCCCTTTTGCATTTGGGGAGAGTTTTTCCGATAAACACTGATTAATCGTATTCGCATAGGCTTCAATCTTGGCTCGCTCTTTTAAGCTGATGTTGCCTTGTAAAAACGCGCTTTGGCTATCGGCTAAGTCATGTTGGACATCGTGGTAGGCTTCTAATAACGAGCGCTTACTTGGATTAATAATGCGCTGATAAACATCCCACATGTGATGCACTAATGGCGAGTCTTCTTCTAAAGGCGGCTGTACCTCGTCTGTCATTGGTTGTTCCCAATCAATCACATTGGTCAACAAGACAGCATGGTGCGCGGTTAACGCTCGACCGGATTCAGTGATGATATCTGGATGCGGCAAATCAGCTTGGTTCGCGGCTTCATTAAAGGCATAAACCACATTATTGGCGTATTCGCCCATGCTGTAGTTCATTGAGCAGAAGCTGCGTGAGCGCGTGCCTTCGTAATCAACGCCAAGACCGCCACCCACATCAACAACATTAATGTTGGCACCTAAAAGACATAGCTCGGTAAAGATACGGCCACATTCACGTAAGCCGCTTTGAATATCACGAATATTGGCAATTTGACTGCCTAAGTGGAAGTGCAAAAGTTGTAAGCTGGCTAAGCTACCATGCGCTTTCAGTTGCTCGAACACTTGTATAATTTGATTAGCAGACAAACCGAACTTTGATTTCTCCCCACCAGTGTTTTGCCAATTGCCTTTGCCCACTGAGGCTAAACGCGCACGCACGCCAATTCTTGGCGTCACGTTTAATGATTTGGCCTCTGCAAGAATGAGATCCAATTCAGACAGTTTTTCAACTACGAGATACACTTTGTGGCCCAGCTTTTCACCCAATAACGCAAGGCGAATGTAATGACGGTCTTTATAGCCATTGCATACAACGGTGGCTTTACTTTGACCCGCCATCGCCAGTACAGCCATCAACTCAGGCTTACTGCCAGCCTCTAAGCCAATGGATTGGCCTTGCTGTTTCTGACCATTGATCAGCTCTTCAACCACACGGCGTTGCTGGTTAACCTTAATAGGGTACACACTGGTGTAAGTACCTTTATAAGCATGCAACTGGCTCGCATTCCTGAAGGCTTCATTAATTGCCTTAACACGATCATGCAAGATAGCAGGAAAGCGCATCAGCAAAGGTAAAGCTAAGCCATCTTTATGTGCCTGTTCTACTAAGTCTTTAAAGCTCACCCTAACGTCATCAAACGGGCTCACCACCACATCACCCTGTGTGTTTATATCAAAAAAGCCTTCGCTCCAATGTTCGATGTTATAAACATCACGTGCTTGTTGAGCATCCATTTGCATATCGTTCAATCCACCTTAGCTATATATAACTGCACTAAAAGTTTGCACTGGTTAAAAAAATGCCCTTTATTGCAGCGAATGGTCTTTTCCAAACTCAAAAAATTAAGTAAGGTAACCATCCCCCGCATTAGGTGACAGAGCTAGATTGGGTAACCGATCTAGCTTTGCCTCCTGATCATAGTCTAGCAATAACGCTCGCGCATTCTATTCATCAAAGCCGCTACATCAAGACATTTATATATTTAAAACCACATTGGCGGCTTTAATAGCAATCTCTATACACAAAACGACTAATACCATTAAAAAACACGTAAAGCCCAGTAAAAAAAATCTTTACTGTAATTTCGTTGACCAAAAAAAGGGAGCCTAAGCTCCCATAAATACTGTTACATCACATTTACCAATCAAATTGCTGACTGATTCCCAATACAAGGGAGTAGCCTTTTTTCTGCTGATTAGTCAGTAATACTTCGAAGTCCACTTTCGATGGCATGGCCAAAACCAGCGTCACAGAATAGTCCCATAATTCTTTTGTTTCATCAGGGGTTAATAAACCCGCCTTAAAGGCGATTCCTGCATCATCCCAAAATTCATAATTAGCGGCTAACTCTTTGTATTCGTAAGTACTGTCATCATCTTGGTAGACACTTAAGCGGTAATCACTCCACGCCAAGTTCACATTATATTCTGTATTATCAGGTTTATCGCCACCACGCTCATAACCGATCACGCCGCCACCCAGCGCAACGTTACCTAAATTGTAAGCAAAGCCACCGTAAGCATTCACTTCAGAGGTATCAAAATCTTCAATGCTTCCTGTATAACCCCAAGCCCCTGCATAAAAACCAAACGGACCGGTATAATCAATGCCGCCATTAATAACGATATCGGCATCGCTTTGTTTTACGCCGCGAGACATATATTTGGTAGCTGCACCCATATTAGTAGTGAGATCAGCGTAAACAGGACTGGCCATAATGAAGGCCGCTAACACAAGTAAATACTTAGACATTTAACTTTATTCTTAGAGGTGATGATTGCCGCGCACTATAGCAAGTCTTTGCTAGGCATGGAATGTTGGGGATTGGATAAGCGAAAATTAAAAAGGTTCAATGGGCTTGTCCTTCGATAGCGTCATAGAAAGCAATACGGCCTCTAGGGGCCCTCCTTTCAAATATCATGATTTTGAACACAAAAAAGCCCCGATGAAATCGAGGCTTTTTTGAAGAACGGAAAACAGCGTCTTCCGTCTCCCATTTAGCGTAAAGCGATATTATTTAGAAGTGAACTCTGGGTAAGCTTCCATGCCACACTCGGCAAGGTCAACACCTTCATACTCTTCTTCTTCGCTAACACGAATACCCATAACCGCTTTGATAATGCCCCAAGTCACGAAGCTTGCTGCAAATACCCAAACGAAGATGGTGAGTGCACCCATTAGCTGACCACCGATGGTGGTGCCGTCGTT
>JAWUXY010000035.1:0-7428 GCA_034111105.1 Bermanella sp.
AAATTGTGGGCAATGCCCACCCTACGTTTAACATCAACGTGTCATTAAATGTAATAGCCCGAATCAGGCTTTGTGTTCGCGAGCTAGGTACTCATGACTCTGCATTTCAAGCATTCGCGACGTGGTGCGCTGAAACGGAAAGTCTAATTTACCACCACTGTAAATATCCGGTATAGCCGCATCCGCTGACATAATCACCTTCACGCCGCGATCGTAAAACTCATCAATCAAATTAATATAACGACGACCAAGGTCATCGTTTGCGATACCCATTTGCGGAACATTAGAAATTATTACAGCGTGGAAAAGCTTACCTAATTCGATGTAATCATTTTGCGAACGCGGGCCGTCACACAAGGCGCCAAATTCAAACCAAGCAATATCATCACATATCGCTTTTGCGGGAATCAAACGCCCTAATACTTCCACATTAACATTGCGTTCAATATGTGCCACATCAGGAATCAAGCTATCAAAACTTTTCTGTAAACTAGCTTCGGCGGTTTCATCCAATGGGTAATGATATAACTCAGCTTGCTCCAATGTGCGTAAGCGATAATCCACGCCACTGTCCACATTAATGACATCCGTAAATTCATTGAGCAATTTTATGGCAGGAATAAAACGATCACGCTGCAAGCCGTTTTCGTACAAGCCATCAGGAATAATATTCGACGTACTCACCAAGGTAACACCACGGGCAAATAACTCTTGCATGAGGCCGCCAAGAATCATGGCATCGCCTATGTCCACCACAAAAAACTCATCGAAACAAATTACCACGGCTTCTTCCGCGATTTGATCCGCAATAATAGTTAAAGGATTTTTCTCACCCACCAGCTTAGTGAGATCGTGATGCACTCGCTGCATAAAACGGTGAAAGTGCGTGCGCATTTTACGTTTAAAAGGCAACGCATCGTAAAATGTATCCACAAGATACGTTTTACCACGGCCAACACCACCCCAAAAGTAGATGCCTTTTACAGGGCGCTTAGGCTTATTTTTATTGAAGCCAGCCACTAATTTATTAAACGCAGAACGGTTTTGACTCGCTTGCCACTGGGCCACTAAATCGTCATACAAACGCTGCAAGTTTTTTACGGCCATTTCCTGCGCAGGGTCATAAGAGAAGTCATCTCGTTCGAGATCTTTGCGGTACAGTTCTAATGGAGTCATGGCCGTTACTTTATATCCGTGTAATTGGAGTATAGAAGAATTCTAAATTTGGGGCGCAAATGTACCGATTACGCCACCTAAAGGCAACTTAGTGCCGAATTTAAGCCATTAAAATAACGCCTTCACATGCGTTTTAAGCGCTGTTAAACGCCCATGAAAAAAGTGTCCGGCACCTTCTAGGCTTATTAGCTCAACGGGCGGGTAAAGTTGATCAGCCCAATCTTGCACATCATCAAACGGGACAACTTCATCGGCATCCCCCATAATTACACTGGTATCGATACCAAATGGCGTCACATGCTCAAAAGGCGAGTTCAATACAGACGGCGCAATCAACAGCACATGCTGCACGCTTACACACCCCAAGTCTTGCGTATTCGCGGCGGCTTGAGCCGCAATATAAGCACCAAAACTAAAACCAGCAAAATATAGTGACCCTACCTCACGCTGCTTTAATAGCCATTTCACAACAGCCATTGCATCTTCTACTTCGCCTTGGTTATCCCCATAGGCACCATCGCTCGCCCCGACGCCCCGGTAATTAAAGCGAATTGTATTGTGACCCATCTCCTCATAAGCCTTTGCCGTCATAGTCACCACTTTGTTATTCATGGTGCCGCCATGTAAAGGGTGAGGATGACAAACAACCACATATGAATCCGCATCGTTGGGCTCATGCAGGGCTGCTTCTATGGAGCCTTCAGGGCCTTGTATCATCTGATTTGCCATTACTTACCCCGACTAAAATAAAGCACTAGCTTACTGCAATGAAATAAACTTTTCTGCTGTTTACTCACTAGGATTCGTCACCATAACTGGATAGACTGAAACCCTCGTTAACATCAAATTAGACCCAAAGGATTGCACATGAGCGCTCAACTAATCTCCAGCATCTTCATCTTTGCCGTAGGTCTAGGCATTGGTATTCTCGTTCAGCGTTATGTATTGAGCCGTGGTACACACGTGGCCTTGCTAGAACGCGAGTTAGATAAACTAAAAGGGGAGCAGCTTTCCATGCAAGATGCTCTTCAGCAGCATTATGCGCAGACCTCTGACTTGACCCAAAATTTGACGAAAAGCTATCAAGATCTTTACGAACATATCGCTAAAGGCGCATCACAATTTACAGAAAAACCATTGGCTGACCTTAAAGATGCCTTAGAGCAAGCCGACAGCGCCAACAAAGTTGAAGCACCAAAAGATTACGCCGAAAAAGCCGCCCTATCCGACTAATAACGGGGCTCTCACACGCATACCAAAGCCTCTAAATGGCTATATCATTATTATGCTTTGGTATAAGCCAATCTCTTCTTATACCCCCTTTACGCTGGTATAGTAGCGCCAACATTTAATACCTGTAGATTTATCTTGATCACAGAGAGCCTATATATGTCGGACTACAATTTAACCCATTTAAAACAGCTTGAAGCTGAAAGCATACACATCATTCGTGAGGTGGCTGCAGAGTTTGATAACCCTGTAATGATGTATTCAGTCGGTAAAGACAGTGCGGTTATGCTGCACCTTGCCCGTAAAGCATTCGCCCCTGGCGTGCCTCCGTTTCCTCTTTTACATGTGGACACCACATGGAAATTTAAAGAGATGATTGAATTCCGTGACAACATGGCGAAAACATCCGGCATGGAATTACTGGTTCACATCAACCAGGAAGGCGTGGATCAAGGTGTTGGACCATTTACTCATGGCTCTAGTAAACATACCGACATCATGAAAACCCAAGGTCTAAAACAAGCCTTAAACAAATACAAATTTGATGCCGCCTTTGGTGGTGCTCGTCGTGATGAAGAGAAGTCCCGAGCAAAAGAGCGCGTGTTTTCTTTCCGCGATAAAAACCACAGATGGGACCCTAAAAGCCAGCGCCCAGAACTTTGGAATATCTACAACGGCAAAGTGAATCCAGGTGAAAGCATTCGTGTTTTCCCAATTTCAAACTGGACCGAGCTGGATATCTGGCAATATATTTACTTAGAAAACATTGCAATCCCTGAACTTTACCTATCTAAAAAGCGCCCAGTTGTTGAGCGTGATGGCACACTTATTATGGTCGATGATGATCGTATGCCACTTAAAGAAGGTGAAGTACCAGAAGAAAAAATGGTTCGCTTCCGCACACTTGGCTGTTACCCGTTAACGGGTGCCGTTGAATCTGAAGCCACAAGCTTGCCAGATATTATTCAAGAAATGTTATTGACCACCACCAGTGAACGTCAAGGTCGCGCGATTGACCACGATTCATCAGGCTCTATGGAAAAGAAAAAGCAAGAGGGTTACTTCTAATGTCGCATCAATCAGATTTAATTTCAGAAGATATTCTTGCCTACTTAAAGCAACATGAAAACAAAGAGCTTATGCGTTTTCTGACTTGCGGAAACGTAGATGATGGTAAAAGCACGCTAATTGGTCGTTTGTTGTTTGATTCAAAAATGATTTTTGAAGATCAATTGGCCGCCATCGAAAACGACAGTGTTAAGCACGGCACCACCGGCAATAAAATTGATTTAGCACTGCTGGTAGACGGCCTAGCGGCTGAACGTGAGCAAGGCATTACAATCGATGTAGCTTACCGTTATTTCTCAACTGAAAAACGTAAGTTCATCATTGCCGATACACCAGGGCATGAACAATACACTCGAAACATGGCCACGGGCGCTTCGACCTGTGACCTTGCGATCATCCTTGTGGATGCCCGCTACGGTGTGCAAACACAAACAAAACGTCATAGCTTTATTGCCTCTTTATTGGGTATTAAACATATCGTTGTTGCCATCAATAAAATGGATCTGATGGATTTCAGTGAAGACAAATTCAATGAAATCAGAGATGACTACTTAGCCTTTGGTGAACAGCTTGGCCTTAGCAACGTACACTTTGTACCGCTTTCTGCCCTAGACGGTGATAACGTTGTTAACCGCTCGACTCGCAGCCCTTGGTATAAGGGTGGTACGCTTATGGAGATCCTAGAGGGCGTTGAGATTAACGCAGACCGAAACCTAGAGAACTTCCGTTTCCCTGTGCAATATGTAAACCGTCCGAACTTAGACTTCCGCGGATTCTGTGGCACGGTTGCTTCTGGTATCGTTCGCCCTGGTGATCAAATTACAGCATTGCCATCAGGCAAAACCTCTAAAGTAAAATCCATCGTTAATTATGACGGTAACATGCAAGAAGCCTTCATTGACCAAGCGGTAACCATCACGCTTGAAGATGAAATCGACATCAGCCGTGGCGATATGATCGTTAAAACCGCCGATAAGCCGCAAGCCAGCAAACAGCTTAATGCCGATATCGTATGGATGAGTGAAGACGCCATGAAAATCGGTAAGCAATACGATTTAAAATTTGCCTCTACACCCAACACTGGTACGTTCTCTAAAGTTCATCACCGTGTGGATGTAAACACCCTAGAGAAGCATGACAGCAAAGAACTTAAGCTCAATGAAATTGGCCTTTGTGAAGTCACACTTAACAAAGCCGTTGCATTTGACCCTTACAAGAAAAACCGAGCAACCGGTGCTTTCATTGTTATTGATCGCTTAACCAATGTGACCGTTGGTGCTGGCATGATCGTAGGCAGCGCAGACAGCAACACCGACCAAGCATTAGTGGCCGTAACCAGCCAAGAAAAAGCAGACCGTTTTGATCAGAAGCCAGCTTCGATTATCTTAACGGGTACCAATAAGCACGTCTTAGCCGGCGCGCTAGATCGTAAGCTATTTGCACTGGGTAAAGCAGCTGCTCTGGTTAGCCGCGACGATCTTGGTGAAAACAACCCTGATGACACCGCTCGTATTATGAAACAAGCTGGCCTAATTGCATTATGCACATTTGAAACCAGCAGCTCGGCAGACCTTGTAATTGATGCAGATAAAACAAGCATTGATGGGGCTATCGCCGAAATACAAGATAAAGGCATCATTTAACGCCTTTATCGCTTAAATAAAAAAGCCTGCTTCTGCAGGCTTTTTTATGAATGGCACCCTACTCTTAATTACTTGTCACTATTGGTCGTTCTGTGTCCTAATTCACCCCTTTTTCATTAGATTAAGTGTCGGTATTCTTGGCCTCAGAATAAAAATAGTGATCCCAGACAACGCTCACATAAAACCACCATGCCATTAATATTAGGTGCCACAAAAGACCAATAGGGTAAACCCTAAAATACAACCTAGGTAATGAGCTCTACCCAACTAGGCAAACAATAATAAAAGGAGCCTATAAATGAAGCATTCAATCATAACGATAAGCACGTTAACTGCAGCGACTCTAGCAGCAAGTCATTCAATGGCCGGTGGTTTTGATAACTCAAGTCGTGGCTTTGATATTATCTATGGTGACAACAGTGTCATCACGACAAGCTACGGCCAAACATCCGTACCAATGAAAGCCCGCATCGACAAAGTGAAACGATCTGAAACCAGTGGTGTTGATAGCAGCCCTAAAATTGTAGGCTCAGGTGAGATCATCGACGACTTCATCCGCCCACAAGTTGGCTTTCGTTACCAGGTAGCAAAAAACGTCACATGTGCCGCACAGTTTGAGCAGCCTTTTGCAGCCAAGGTTTCTTACACAGATGACAGCCTCGCCTACTTATCCACCAATGCCAGTGGCCAACCTATCGACAAAGATGGCAATCCCACGGGTGATCCAAGCAGCATGCTGATCCAAACCGCGCCGATTGATACCAAATATGAAAGTGAGTCATTTACTGTCGCATGCAGCTACTCAATGCCCACAAGCAACGGGATAATTAAAGTATTTGCAGGCCCAAAAATACAAAAAGTAAGTGGTGCCTTCAACGAAGATTTAACACCTTCTACCACAGCCACCGGCAAAGATGACAACTTAACCGTTGAATTAGATGGCGGCTCCGAATTTGGTTACATCGCAGGCTTTGCCTATGAGATTCCTGAAATCGCATTACGTGCTTCAATTTTGTATCACAGCCAAATTGATTATGACGCCACTGGCACGGTAAGCGCCAGCGTACCCGGCCTGCTATCTTTTACAACATCGGGTAAAGCCAAAACCTTCACGCCTAGGTCCATAGAGCTAGGCTTACAGTCAGGCATCGCTCAAGACACCCTTGGGTTCGTTAAACTTCGCTGGAGTGAATACGGCAAGCTAGAAACCCTAACCGTTGATGGTGATGACGCCACCATCGTCGCGGGTACTGGCAGCACGCTTAAAACGCTTAACGACTTAAACGGCGGACTACTAACCGACCTCATCGACCCTGAAGTAAGCATGTTCTCTAATGACACATTAGATTACACACTGGGTCTGGGGCACCGACTTAACGACCGCTTAACGTTAGGCGCAAGCTTTTCTGGCTCAATTAAACTTGGTGGCAAAAGTGATGACACGCCGCTGGGGGCAGACTCCACTAGCCTGCGTTTACCAGGTGATACCTCTCATACCATCTCACTTGGTGGTGAGTATGCGGTACTCACAAACCTCAAAATAAATGGGGGCTTGGGTTACACCTTCATAGATGAATATCGTGTAGAAACAACCTCGGGTAGCTTCCGTGCAGAATTTGAAAAAACAGAAGCATCAAGCTTTCAGATAGGCTTAACCTACGAAATTTAATCCCGTATTTCGGGCATAAAAAAACCGGCATTGCCGGTTTTTTTATATCTGATAATTACTTCAAAATCGTTAATAGATCTTGTAGCTTTTCAACCGCTTCCTTACCCAGCGTTGTTAAATACCCACCGTCCATCTGAGTCACTAACCCTTTTTCAAATAACCTTTTAGTAGCCGCAACGTGGTCTGCCGAAGCGTCATGGGAATGAACCTTCAAACCCTCTTGATAAGTCGATTGATTAAACAATGATAGTACGTTCAATTCTTGAGCAGTTGTTTCTGTCAATTGCATACTCACCTTCTTGTTATTATTGAAGTCACTTATGCAATATATGCGTTGTAGAAAATCCTTTCCAGTAGAATATTACGACCACTAAGTTATCCACAATCAATTTAGGCTCTTGATAGCCAACTGATAGCAGATTTAAACACACATCATCAACCCGTTTAACTCTGCTCAGGCCAGTAAAGAACGCTATGGGGATAAGAACGCAGCGAGTATTCCGATGACAGTGGATCTAATAATTCAGTAACGTCAGTGTGAAGGACTTTTAGACAGGCAAAAAAAATCCCCGATGCGCAAGCATCAGGGATTTTAGTGTTTAAAGCTTGACGATGACCTACTCTCACATGGGGAGACCCCAC
>JAWUXY010000036.1:0-29265 GCA_034111105.1 Bermanella sp.
TGCTAAACGAGCTAGTGGCGTCAGGTAAGATCACAGATCCACAAAGTGCCAAGGGCCGCTTAATGCGTGCCGCGGCACATTTATTTAAAACCAATGGCTATGAGCGCACCACAGTTCGTGAATTAGGTGCAGCGGTGGGCATTCAGTCTGGTAGCCTGTTTCATCACTTTAAAAGCAAAGAAGCTATTTTGTTATGTGTAATGGAAGAAACCATCATCATCAATATTGCACGCATGCATGAGGCGCTTAAACATGCTCATAGCGCCACCGATCAATTATTAGCCTTAATTACTTGCGAGCTTGCGTCTATTCATACCGATACCGGCGAAGCCATGGGGGTTTTGGTTTACGAATGGCGCAGCCTTAGCCAAGACAAGCAAAAATACATTCTGCAATTACGCGATGAATATGAAAGCCTGTGGTTAAGCAGCATTGAACAAGGTAAAAAAGAAGGACACATTGAACATGATGCCTTTATTTTAAGACGACTGTTAACCGGAGCCATAGGCTGGACAACCACGTGGTACCGCCCAGATGGCGACTTAACGTTAGACGCACTTGCTGAGCAAACACTGAAGCTTGCCATTAAATAGTTTTGTACGCCCACTAACCAAAACTGCTTTTGCCTGATCATTTTTTTAATGGGGAGTCTTTCCCCATTAACCCTTTCTATACCAATCTGAAACATTACATATTGTTTTAAATCAGCTTTATTTCGCTTAAAAAATAATAAGTTATTTTGCGTCAAACAATTGATTTAGATCACTCGTACCATTTCAAATCCCCCTAATATGCAGAAAAACCCACGGGAAATCTAAGGAAACCCCTGATGAAAAAACTAAACGCCCCTATTCTTTTAATCTCTTCTGCAATGATGTTAAGTGCACCTGTTATGGCTTATGAAGCAGGTGATATTTTAATGCGTGTGGGTACGGCTTCGGTTAATCCAGAAAAGAAATCAGACGATATTGATGAAGTACCAGGCCAAGCAGTAAAAGCAAACGACAACACTCAACTGGGTATCTCTGCAACGTACATGATCACCGATAACATTGGCGTCGAAGTATTAGGTGCAAGCCCATTCACACACGACATCACAGCAAAAGACGGTACGCTTGGTGCACCAGGGGCAGACCTTGGTGAAGTAAAACATTTACCACCAACCATCAGCGCACAATATTATTTCATGGATAAAACATCGGCTATTCAGCCTTACGTTGGTGGCGGCTTAAACATTACCGTTTTCTTTGACGAAAAAGCGGGTAAAGATGCAAAAGCACTAGGCTATGACAAACTAGACCTAGATGAATCTTTCGGCCTAGCCGTACAAGCGGGGATCGATTACAACATTAACGAAAATATGTTTGTGAACGCTTCCGCTATGTATGCAAAAATTGGCACCACTGCCACGCTTAAAGGCACTGCAGGTGAGTTGTACGTTGACTATGACTTAGACCCAATGGTTTACCGCGTTAACTTTGGTTATAAATTCTAAAATAACCCTCTCATATTAAGCCCGCCCTTTGCGGGCTTTTTTATGCCTGAGTTTTGTACAATACAATTATGAGTGGTATGTAGGTCATGTTCATAACTGAACCTTAAATACTCGCCCAATCAGCCAGTAATTTATTCACTGATTTTTTTGGGGTTTTGGCCAACGTTTTAATTTTCTCGAAACTTAGATCAAATGCTCCGTAACGCTCACCGATGTCTTCCAACATGGCAAGCCACACCTTGGCAGTCATTTCAGCATCATATAAAGCTCGGTGAAACTCTCCGCCGCTTTCGACGTTGGTATAACTCACAAGCTCACCTAATTTATGGCTTTGCGCATCTTGAAACACACGTCGCGACACCAATAGCGAACACGAAAACTCCCCATCATAGCAACGACCTATACGGGCTAATTCAGCATCTAAAAAGCGTTTATCAAACGAAGCATTATGCGCAATTAAGTTTGAGCCTTGTATAAAGTCCCCAAAATCATGCATAACCTCCTCGCAACTTAACGCATCAGCCAGCATGGTATTGGTAATGCCCGTGTAATCGGCAATAAAACCCGATACGCGAAAGCCCGGGTTCATCAGCGCCTGAAATTTATCCACCACTTGACCATTTTCTAAACGCACAGCACCAATTTCTATGGCGCGGTCGCCCATATCAGGTGATAAACCAGTGGTTTCAAAATCGAGAATAATTAAGGAGTCGGCGCGCATGGTGAATATCTTGGCATGATGATAGTAATTTCAAGTGTAACAAATAAGCTTAGAGATCGACATTATCAAAAAATACAGCAGGCAATGCTTTCACCACCTAAACGCTTGTAACCTGCATAGCCAGCATATGGGAATGACTATTCAGCTAAGGGTAGGTTTGTGCCCAACAGTAGTAACATTCTGCTTTTCAACTTGCTAAGATTGCTTCGTTTAGAATTCAAAGAGCAAAAGTATGAAAGCGGCATTCTCACTTTTCATTCAGTTTTTCATGTTAGGTTGCACCAGCTTTGGCGGCCCGGCGGCACATCTTGGTTATTTTAGAACGGTATTTGTTGAGCAGCGTAAATGGCTAAGCGATAACGAATACAGTCAGTTAATCGCTCTAAGCCAATTTTTACCTGGGCCAGGTTCTAGCCAAGTAGGGTTTGCAATTGGCTTAAAAAAGATGGGGTTATTGGGCGGTATCCTGGCGTTTATCGGATTCACCCTGCCCTCTTTTATGATCATGTTGGCCATTGCCCTTGGGTTAAGCCAATTTACTCAAGCACCTTTTGCAATTGAACTCATCAACGTATTAAAAATATTTGCCGTATTTGTCGTGCTTGATGCTGTTTTAGGTATGGCCAAAAACTTTTGCCATAACACCAGCACCGTTGTATTAGCCACTTTAACCGCATGTGCGATATGGTTAATACCCAACCCGTTTGTTCAAATTACATGCCTTATCGTTGCCGCCATTTATGGCAGTGTCGCATTGCAAAAAGACCGTTCTGATGTCATGAGCAACACCGTCAAAATCACTTGGTGGCCACTGGCATTATTTACGGGTTTATTTGTTTTAATTTTAAGTGGTGTGCTGCCACTACCGGAATTATTCGAACAAACGTTTATTGCTGGCAGCTTAGTCTTTGGTGGCGGCCATGTGGTATTACCCTTACTGCAAGATTATTTTGCAGCCAGCATTGGTGAAAATGCCTTTATAACGGGTTATGCCGCCGCACAAGCGATACCTGGCCCCATGTTTACCTTTGCCACATACTTAGGGGCACTGTCGCACACACAAGCTTGGCTAGGTGCATTAATCGCCACGGCAGGGATATTTTTGCCGGGCTTTATTTTGATTCTCGCTTTACATAAGCACTGGCAAGTCATTGCACAAAAACCAAAAGTAGCCGGGCTTGTGAATGGCGTTAATGCCGCCGTTGTGGGGCTTTTATTTGCCACTCTTTATGACCCTATTTTTACCTCCGCTATTCATAGCAAAGAAGACTTAGCACTAGCCACGATTGGCTTTGTGTTATTACGCTTTATTAAGCTGCCTATTCTTTGGATCTTATTGTTGGCTGTTTTAGTAAGCGCGGCTAAAACATGGCTTGCTTAACACACACTAATTACCGGCATAAAAGCATTCATTAAATTGCAATGAAGCGCAGTTAAACTGCGCGTTTATTTTGTAAATACAAAGAGGCCGTCCATGAAACACCTAATCTTGTTTATTAGCCTCTTTTTGTCACTGCCCGTGTTTGCCTATAACTGCACAACTGACAAAAAAATCCCTGCCATTCGTTATTTAGGTGTAGGCGCATTGGACATTCATTATCAAGGAAAACGACTGCTCACAGACCCTTTTTACAGTCCGCAATCGTTTTGGGATATCGCAAGTTTTACCCCTTACACATCAAACAAAATCCACATTACAACAGCGCTTGGCGATGCAAATAACACCGTAAATACCGTGTTAATTGGCCATGGCCATTATGATCATGCCGCAGACGTGCCCGCTATTACAGGCTACTTAGCAAACGATGCACAAATATTAAGCAGCCAAAGCACTCAGTTTTTACTTGCCAGTAAAATGGATGCCTCTCACATTACAGGGCTAACCAAAAATGATTTTGGGCAATGGCGATCAGTTGCCGAAGGCTGGATAAGAGTCATGGCAACACCATCAGAACATGCGCCCCAAGCACTGGGCATTAACTTATTTCCACACAATCATGAGCATGAAGTAGAAGACGCCCCAAAATATGTTTGGCAATGGTCACAGGGCACGAACATTAATTGGATTGTGGATTTTTTAACCGCTAAAAATGGCAAAAAAGTCACACAACGCATTTTTGTGCAAACGTCTGCTTCTGCATTTCCGATTGGTGTGCCGGATCTTAAAGATGGCATTAAAGTTGACAAAGTATTTCTGGCGGCCGCATCCTTTGACCACGTCGATAATTACCCTACAGGTTTAATTAAACAGCTTAAACCTAGTGAAATCATTTTTATTCATTGGGAAAACTTCTTTAAGCCTTGGTTTGAACAACCACAGGCACTATCGCTCATTGATTTTGATACGCTGATGAGCAATAAAACCCTAGCAGGCCGTGCAAACGATGCATTAATCGGCCAACCAGGGTTTTGTTATTAATTTATTTTTCAGGCTTAAGACTCAAGTTTAAGACTCAGTATCGGATGTCAGACCCGCTTCATGCTTCAATTGTTTTAACAAACGCGCAGGCAAGTTAGTAATCATCAAACTATTATTATTTTGATTAAACTGCACATCACCGCCCAGTGCTATGGCCGAAAAGCTTAAGGTTACATCTTTGTTTTTACCGCTGTAACGAATGTAGTTTTTTAAGCTTTTACGGTCAGGGATAAATTCTGTTTTTTGAGCAACCTCAGCTTCTGATTGCTCAGGGTTTGCCTGACGAATTTCTTGACGTTTTTGCTGTACAAACTGTTCAAATTTTTGCGGCGCTTGTTCATCAAGTTCATTAGATAGCGCTTTAAACTCAACCGCTGAACCGTATTTATCTTGCTCCATGCAAAACTCAACCACCTTTGTGCGAGTCTCGTTGGCTTGCTCTTCTGGCAGTTCCTTGGTGTAAGCTTCTACGATTTTTAAAAACTCTTGGGTTTCTTGTTCTACATTCACTGTGTCGTTAAAACCACAAAACTCACAGAACAAATTTTGCACAGCTTTTTCACCACGGCCATAGCTAAAACTCAAATATTTTGTCGCATCACCCTGCTGTAACGCAGTAGTATCTAGGCACAGAGCAAAACCTGTATTAGAAAAATCGATATAACGGGTCTCTGTTAATTCACGGTTTTCATTCAATGCCACATTGGATTTCTCGCGTAAGTGATACACATAAAAGCGATCACCATCGGCTAATTGCTCAGCCATAAACGCCAAATAACCATCCACTTCAAGCTGGGTATTATCGAATTTTTCACAGAATAATTTGGTTAATCGTTGCGTTAACGAAACAAAAGACTGTTTATTATTCAACCAATCTAACATCAAGCCTTTAAATTGCGGGGCTTCTGGGCCAAATTCACCATAGCGCTTGCTGGCACGGCCAATGAAGATATTACGTAACTGGGCCATGACTTTCGCCGCGTGATCTTCTTGAAAATTATCATTTTCTGAACACTTCACCAAGGCCCCTGCGGCTTTAGGGTCTTTATCGATTTGATGAGTAATAAAATGGGTAACAGGCATAAATCACAACACGCATTAAATAGGTGCGCATATTCTACCACACCCCTTGTGGCGTAGCTCAGATATGGCTAAAGTTGGCCATCTTTGTAATCTAGCCCGTGAAAATCAATATGCATCATTTATACAGCGCATTTCGAACGTTAATGCACCCTGGCTACCGTAAATTCATCTTAATTCCGTTAGTCGCAAACATGGTTTTATTTGTCATACTCACTAGTGTTGTCATCACATTATTTTCAGACGTTATTGATATTGCCTTAAATTACATTCCTAGCTGGTTGCATTTTATGGCGTGGATGCTTTGGTTGGTATTCGGCTTGGCTTTTCTGATTCTTTACGGTTTAAGCTTTACGCTCATTACCAACTTAATCGCAGCCCCTTTTAATGGGCTGTTAGCCGAAAAGATTCAACGCGACAACGGTATCCCAATGCCAGAAGGGGAAACCATCACCCATGTTATTATGCGTACCCTTTGGCGTGAAGTGGTTAAGCTCAGTTATTTTATAAGTTATGGCTTTGCAGTTGCCCTTATATTAATGCTGATAAGCTTTATCCCGTTTGTGAATTTAGTTGTGCCTGTCTTAGCCTTTATGTGGGGCAGTTGGTGCATTGCGATTCAATATTTAGATTATGGCGCGGATAACTGCCAACAAGATTTTAATGATTTAAGAAAGCTCGCCAAGCGCCCTACTTTTCACACCTTCAGCTTTGGTGGTACCGTAACGTTATTGTCTATGATTCCAGTTGTGAATATTTTTGTCATGCCACTTGCTGTCGCTGCCGGCACACAATTTTGGATTAAAGATATTTACCCATTAATGATTCAAGAAAAACAAATTAAGCAGTCATAAAAAAGCCCACCCAATGGGTGGGCAAACGCCTCATGCTTTTTAAAACCGTTTTATTATTACACTTTAAGGCCTGCGATTAATGTTTCACAGGGCTTGATACTAAATTAATAATTAACGCTTCTTTTGGTATTTTCAAATACACCGTTGAGTCACTGAACGGTGTATCAATAAACACATCGATATCGACCATTTGTAAGTTCGTCAGCTCTATCTCCATTCGGCCATCGGGTAAAAATAATACTGGCCCACGTAAATTCAAGGTCAATGGTAAGCTGTGCATATTGGTGTCCATTTCAATACCGATAACTTTAGGTGCCAAACCCGGCGCATCTAAATACACATTCATTGTGCTTTCAAAATACGCTTGCTGGTGCTCTTCATCCCACACGATATAACCCGTATTAGGCACTGACTTACCGTCAGCATAGTCATGCCTTACTCGCATAACTTGAGGGCCAGTTGGATTCTCTAACCAAATACCAATGGCCTTTGCAAACATGGTAATGGATGTGGTCATTAATGCTTGCGGATAAATGGTGACAGGAATGCGATCATTCGCTGCATCGTATTCACCAATGTCCGTGGGCAAGTTGCCCGATACATAGATGTTTTGGTTATTTTCACAACTGCCCGCTTTACAGCCCAAACGTGCTTCGCTCACAAGCCCTTCAACTGATTGCACCCACAATTTAGATGCGTTTTTTGCGACCGGTGTTTCGTTACTGTCGAAGGTATAATTACGATTCACATCTGTTGTAGGCATTTGACTCATGGTGCCAAATACATGGGATGTTTTAGACGGCGCGCCATAAAATGGCATGCGCATAGCATTACTGCCTTCTGTGCGATTACTTAATTTCAGTTTCAATGGTTTAGCGTTTAACGGCACATTGTAAATACTACAAGGCACACCATCGCTGCCATCACATGAAGTGGATTTGTTCGAATACAATGTATATTGGTACAAGGTGCCTTCTTGCCACGGCTCGTTGGGCATAAAGACTAAACGACTTTGATCAAACTGAATATCGCCCGCAACCACGCCTAGGCAATTACCTGATGTATCAATGCGCTCGACTCTAAATGCACCTTGACCACATTCATTGCCCAGCGTGAGTGTTTGTTTTTTCATGAGCTGGCTAAAATTAATTTCAATGGGGCGATTACTTGGCAAAGTAAAAATATTATATACATCATCACTTTCTAAACCGCCACTGCAACGCCCTGCAACATCATTCGCTAAGTCAGCTGCGGTTAAGCGACAGTTAAAACCAGGATACACACTGCTAACAAGAGGGGCCGTCAATGCAGAGGTATTAAAGCTTTCTGTTGCGAACGATAAAAGAATGGGGTCATCCAATGTATTACCGGATAAGTCTTGAGTATCGCCATTCACCTGCACGGTGTAGTTAGTACCTGGGCTTAAAGAAGTATCTGGTTTTATGACCAATACACTGCCATCCTGTGTGATTGACACAGGCACTTGCAAACCAGAGCCGTCCAGTAATTTCACATTTTGCGCTATCATTTTAGTCGATAACGGCTCATTAAAGGTCAATAAAATAGGATCACTCAATTTAGAGCGATTGACTAATTCACCGGGCACCCAGCTGTGTAATGACGGCTTAGTCGTATCAATTTCTTTGGCTGGTGCACTTTCTGGAGAGGCGTAACCTTCTAAGAAAAAACTAGCCGTCGCGGGAACATTTTCTAACCCTAAAAGCGACATGGAAATATCACCAATGGCATCGACAACCATTACGCCATTATCAATGACGGCAAGCCCGCCTAAATTCACATTCAAAACGTCTTGGCTCAATGTGCCATTGGCAAGTGGGTTTGTAGCGGTCATGGCGGTATCCATCACCATACTCAGTTTACGATTAAATCCAGTGCCACTGTCATGTGGTGTTAAATAACCCACCGCATCACTGATCAGTGTTAAGTAAATGTTTTCCGTCATAAAACCCGCTGAAAACTCACCACCAATATTCACATCCATCGACGACAATGTAATCACAGAACCTTTACGAATCACAAACGGCAATACATCAGGAAAATTACCCACATGTGAAAGTTCGGCATGATAATCGCCTTGAGCATAACTGACATTTTCGCCAATCAATTGAGAGTGCACTTCTACTGAGTTTCGAGTTTTAGCATTTACAGGGGAAGCCGGACCGCCGTCTTCACCAAATATTTTTTGTACAATATCAAGCCTTGGCATTGTGGAGCGTGGCGTAAATATTTTTGCTGCATAATCACCGCTATTCAACACTAAACCCGATACGCTTTTAATGCTGTTTGTTATATTAAGTGTGTACTGAGCACTGCTGTCTAAATCAGCATCTGGGTCAAAACTAATATATCGGCCTTTGACTAAAAGTGTTCCTGAGACCGTATCAACTTCACCTTCTTTTATTAAACTAAAGCTTTGACCAAGCACCACTGTTTTCGCATCCACTACTTGGCTTAACGTAAAGTGAAATACAGATATGTCTAGATAAGGTAAATCATCTTGAGGAAAGCTTTCTGTAATATAAAACTGGGTTGCGTCGTATTCAACTGGCACATAAACCGTGTCTTCTGGTGTGACGACACCGTCACCGTTGATGTCTTGCTCATTAGCCACAGGATCCGTTGGATCGGGGTCAACCGGATCAGGGTCCACTGGGTCGGGGTCCACTGGGTCGGGATCAACTGGATCTGGATCGACAGGGTCAGGATCTGTTGGTATTGGGTTATTCGGATCAATATCCACTAAACTTTTCTCAGAGCGCGTGGTGAATTCAACCCCAGTTAATTCGCTTTGAACACCCACAATTGAAAGCATCACCGAAAAGTCTAAATAATAACGCTCACCATATGACAGTGCTTGCATGGGCAATATTCGCACCTTGCTTTCATTCGTTGGGTCAACTTCAACATTGATCGATACAGGTTCAGCTGATTCATTAAATAACTGAATACTATTGAGCAAAGCTTCATCATCTATTGCCCCTGAAAATATCAGCGTAATGGGTTCGCCTATTGCAACACCACCCTGTTTATTTACCGGTGAACTCTCTAATAACTGAACATTACGTTTAGGTGAAAAATCCACCGATTGTTCTTGCCCGCCACAGGCTTGCAACAATATAACAAGCATTAACACACTGAATATTTTTATTATTGTCATCATGTTATTCCTTAATATGAAAACCAATACTGATTTATGATTATTAGCTCTTTACCATTTTTGAAACTAGCGTAATAGCCAACTCACCTTCAGGTATCACCAAATCAACATCAGAGCTTCCCAGTGGTGAGTCAATCACCACACCTATATCAACGGCTTGTGCATTTTTTAATTGAATTTCCATGCGCCCGTCCGCTAGAAACACAATCGGGCCTCTTAATTGGATAGTAAGCGGCAAGCTATGCATATTTGTATCAAGTTCAATACCCAACATGTTTGGTTTTAAACCTGGGGCATCTAAATAAACTTCCATCGTGCTTTCGAACATAGCCTGTCCTTTTGTGCCGTATTCGTTGTCGCGTTCTGGGTCCCAGTAAATGTAACCAATTCCAGGCAGGCTATTGCCTTGTTCATCAAAGCGTGAGCGCATGCGCATAATTTGTGGACCCGTTGGGTTTTCCAACCAAAAACCAAGGGCCTTCGCATACATAGTGACCGATGTTGTCATCAGTGCTTGACTGTAAAGTTCTACCGGAATTTTACCCATGGCTTCGTTAAACGTTCCCACGTCTGTTGGTAAATAGCCGCTCACATAAATATAATCTTGGTTAGGGCAACTGCCCGTTTTACAGCCCATTCGTGCTTGGCTGACTAAACCACTTGTTCCAGCAACCGCTAAGCGTGATGCATTTTCAAGTACGATGCCTTCGCTAGCATCGTGGGAGAAATTACGATTCACATCCCCTGCGGGTAATTTACTTAACGGGTTAAATACCTTGGTTTGCTCTGGGGCGCTGGCGACAAATGGAATAGCCATTTCTGCACTGCCCTGATCACGATTTTCAAGCGTGAGTGTTAATGGGTTTGTTCTTAGGGGCAACCCTTTTGCACTGCATAAAACTTGATCAATGCCATCACATAATGACGTTTGCGCAGAGTTTAATACTACTCGGTAAAGCGTATTATCTTGCCAAGGCACGCTTGGCATAAAACGAATTCGGGATGCGTCAAATTGAATACTGCCGCTAACGGGTTTGATGCATTCGCCGTTTGTATTAATTTCTTCTACTCGAATGGCACCGTCATCACAAGCTTGCCCCAAGAGAAAGGTATTAGTATTCATCAATTGATTAAATGTTATTTGTACTTCACGGTTTTGTGGGATTTTAAAAACTGAAAACGTATCATCGCTCGCTTTTCCGCTTTCACAGCGCCCAGCAATATTATTAATAAAATCAGCATCCACTAATCGACAGTTATAGCCGGGGTATATTGAGCCAACTAACGGCGCAGCTAAATCAGCGGTATCATAGTTAAGTGTAGTAAAAGCCAGCTCCATAGGGGCTGTTATTGGATTGTTTGCCATATCCACAACAGCGCCTCCTACACGTACAATATAATCACTATTGTATTTTAGCGGCTCGTGAGGCTTCACGATGACGGCACTGCCATCGTGAGTCACGGTAACCGGCACAGATTCATTGCCGTTGCGAATAAGGGACACTTCTTTCTGTAAGTTTTCAGGACTGAGCGGCTCAGTAAATATCAATAAGATTGCATCGGCAGGGTCCACTCGACTAATAATATCACCGGGTAACCAGCTCTGTAATTGCGGAGAGGTTTTATCCTGTATTTTTACTGGTGCGTTTTTTTGATCAGCATAGGCTTCTAAAAAGAATGAGACCAAGCCATTGGCTTTTTCAACACCAAGCAAGGTTGGGTTGATTTCACCCACGGTATCAACGACTAACACATCATTTTCTGTGCGGGCGATACCAAATAAATTAATGTGTAATACATCTTGGCTTAAACCACCATTTGCTTTTGGGTGCTGCGCCGTCATGGCGACATCCATCACTATCTGAACTTGTTTCGGTGCATTTTTATCATCACTGTTTTTGTTATTAATTAAATAACCTGTCGCATCGGTAATTAACGTTAAGTAGATTTCTTCTGTGGTGTAACCCGCACTGACTTTACCGCCTATTTCTACTGGCATATTACTGCCTTTAATCACGGCGCCCTTTCGAATCACAAAAGGCGATGAATCTGGAAAGTTAGGAATAAAAGCCAACTCTGTATAATAATTACTATTGGCATAACTGATCACATTTCCCATTAAGGTAGAATTAACTGGCACTGAATTACGTGGCAATGCTGATAAAGGGGAAATATTACTATCTGCTTCACCTTTGATTCTTTGCACCATGGTTGTACGCGGCTTTGAATCAAGGGGAATATAGATTTTAGCTTGATAAGCAGGTGCGTCTATAGATAACCCTGATTGACTTTTTATGGTATTGGCCAAACTTAAGGTATATTTT
Organism: Bermanella sp.; assembly: GCA_034111105.1. Lineage (GTDB taxonomy): Bacteria > Pseudomonadota > Gammaproteobacteria > Pseudomonadales > Oceanobacteraceae > Bermanella. The sequence goes on from JAWUXY010000036.1 coordinate 12,072, forward strand.
TTTCCTGGTGTTAAGTCATTTTTTGGGTCAAAAATAATATAGCGGTCTTTGACCATTAATTTACCTGGCACACTCTGAGCCTGCCCTTCTTCTACAAACTTAAAACCGTTATCTAATTTAACCGTTGCGATATTCACAGCATGACTAAGTGTCAAATGGATCACTGAAAAATCCATAAACGGTAAATCATCAGATGGAAACGCTTGCGTCACATGAAACCAAAGTGGGTCTGGGTTTATGCCATCACGACCACTGCCAACTTGAGCATCTTTTGACACGCCGATGGTATTAAACTGAATGGTTTTACCAAACTCAACTTCACCCAGTTTACTGGTCACCCCTTGATAATTTAATGTATACGTTTCACCAGCTAATAATTGTGCATCTGGCGTAAACATCAAACTCTTATCACTGTTTTCTTGAATACTCACTTGACCACTGACTTCTTGGCCATTTTTATCGCGTAATGACACGTGACTTTGCAAATAAATATCATCGATCTCATGGCTAAACATTAACGCCACATTGGTTTTAACCGATACATTTTTTTGCCCATCAAACGGATAGCTATAAACAAGATAGGATTTTTCCCAACCTGAAAAATCTGTTTTCTGGTCGTTATCGACTTCGCTACAAGCGCTTATCAGCCCAACCAAATAAATGCCTAGCAGTACTTTTAATAAGATAGTTTTCATATTACCCCCCTTAAAACATCATAGAGAAAGATAAGCTAATCACATGGGCATCGCCCGATGTCGTTACTGATTCATAAGGGCTTGTAGCGACTTCGTTTGACGTCAATACAAAATCCCGTTCAACTAAGTGATGATATTGATAAGCCGCATCAATGCGTAACGGAAACGCTAGAAATTTTGTGTCGCCGTATTCATGAGTAATACCGCCGCCTAAAATTAAACGATCGTTATCAAATAAATTAACATCAGGGGACAGGCCATCTTCTAGCACAGATTCTTCATAGCTTAACCCCATTAAAAAATGGGTATTTTTTGAATATTCATAACGGGCCCCAAGTCTTGGCACAATGGCATCTTTAAATGCTAAATTGGCTTGATCTTTAATGGTGTCATCTTTCAGTTTGTTCTCAAGCTCTGCCCAGTTTTGATATTCAAGTGTGGTTGCCAACTGCCAGTTTGGTGTTAATTGATAACGTACACCAAGTGATACAATCATTGGCTGATAAGCATCTAGCGTGCTCACCACAAGGGGCAAACCTGGGTCAGGAATCGTACCTGGAATGGTTGCATTGGCATTCACTTTAGTTTGCGTATCACTTTCACCACGATAAGAGAAAGCAAAGTCGAAGCCTTGCCACAGACACGCCGCGCCCTCATCACACAGCAGATCACCTAAATCAAAGTAAGCGCCTAACAAGGGAATAAAGACAGGCTCTGCACTTACCTCAAGCTCTTCGCTGTTCGTATTTCCGGCTAAATCTGACTCAAGTACCATATTGGCTTTCGCATGCAAGGTAACGCGTACACCCGCGCCCAAATGAAAACCCGGCATAACCGTAGCAGCAGCCGAAATCGACAAGAACAACGGTTTTTGCCCATACTGCATAAACTGCCCTTCTTGCGAGCTATTAGATTCAAACGCTAACATTTCAAGGCCGTATTTCTCGACTCCTGCCATCATTGCTAAGTAAACTGGTGTTTTAAATTTGGTAAGGCTGGTCAAGTTGGTTTTCATGCCTAATAGAACCGTTTCTGTTTGGTTTGACTCCAGTACGGTGCCGCTGCGTTGTGGCGGATTTGCACCTCCATTTGAACTCACTTCTAAGCTTGGCGTTGCTTGTAGGAAACCAACGGTTAATTCCCCTCGTTCACTTAGCGCCAAACTGGCCGGATTATAATAAGACGCACTGACTTGCTCGCTAAATAATGAAAAGGATTGCGATGTCGCCATATCCTGAGGCAATAAGCCGTAAGTGGTTGCGATGTTTCCCATACTGGCAACCGCATAACTTGAAGACAAAAGAACTGTGGTAAAAACACTGCCTAATAATTGAGGACGTAAAAAACGAGATGTAATCATGATGAGCCCACTTCAACTTATAATTTTTATTGTTATTTTTGATCAAGCAAATAAACAGCTTGATTCATATAACTGAAATGATAATGCTTTATAGGGAGATTACATTGGCACTACTGACAGCTGAGGGGTGCTTTTCGGTCAATGGCGTAAAATGAGACAACGGATGTCACATTCTCATACAATTTTGGATTCTAGAATTTTTTTGCGGTATTCAATTGGCGTCATACCGGTCCAACGCTTAAAGGCCCGATAAAATGCACTGATTTCAGAAAAGCCCAGCAGATAGCATATTTCTTCTACTGACTCTTGCGTACGTTCTAACAAACGCTTAGCCAGAAACGTTCTGTATTCTGATAACACTTGGTTAAAATTAGTATTGAGTGTAGATAATTGTGTGCGTAATGAGCGCGGGCTCATACCCAATGATTGAGCCACCAACTCAAGGTTAACTTCTTTTTTATCCAAATGTTTACTCAATACTTGTCGTATTTGGTACACCAAATCTAGTTTTTCAATTTTTGCAACATGCGCTTCGGCCACTTCTTGGTGTAAATCAATTAGTTCTGGTTCGGCATGTTGCGATTGAAAACTCAGGATAGATTCAGAAAAGACGATGGCATTTTTGGCTTGATTAAATTCTACTGGTCTAGCAAATACTCGCTCGTATTCATGTTTATTGCTGGGCTCATCAAATATGAGCTGTATCGATAATGGGGTGAATGAATTTTGAGTACAGCTTTTAAAAAATCGAATCACCCCAAACATAATGCATTCGATAAAATGATGATCAACTTCATCACCTAGTGCGGTATCAAAAACAAGACTGGCCTGACCATTTTCTATTTCTAGGTAAGATTGCGCCACATCAGATAATAAACGCTGATAATTAAGCGCTCTATTCAAGCCATCACCGAATGTTTGACTGCTTAAAAACAAATACTCAAGGACCTGTCCCTTGTATAACGGGATATGCTCAGCCACATGTAAACCAATCGATTGATCACCCGTAACCGATTCAGCCACCTGCCAAAAACGCGTATTGGCACGGTGCTTAAGACGCGCCTTTTTATCTTCGATATGATCACGTGTTACGCCACATTGTTGGTAAATTTTAGCCACATCGAGCTTCATATCCACCATGGCTTCATGTACTAGACGTAACAAAATACTCGCATCGCGCATTATCATTCCGTATTAACAATGGGTCCTTAAGTTCTTGAAAATAACAGAATTTTTCAGCAAATACCAAGTTGCATTTATCCATTTCACAAAACTTGTTTGACTATATTTGACTAGGCACTTAAACATTGTCGCAAATTTGTCATGTTTTATTCTCACAATGCAGGTAGATTAATTACATACTCGCTCAGGATACTTCATGATGCATGAAACCCTACTTGTAAGCCCACCATCATTACTGTCACTTTATGCTCGCGCTTTATTCAAAAGGCACTCTGCGCAACCCCAACAACCTAATATCGCAACACTGGTTCTTAATACTGCAATTAACCAAAAGCAGCTTTTACAATACAAAGCATTATGTGGCGATACCTCTGCCTCTGAGATCGTATCGCCCTTATATCCGCAAGTACTGGCGTTTAAGCTCCACTTAGAACTATTACTGAACAAGCAACTGCCTTTTCCTGTGATGGGATTGGTTCACCGTGACAATGAAGTGGAATATTTCAGCCCGATTTACCCAAGCGACCAACTCACCATCAAAGTGGGTTTAAGTGATTACAAAAAAAACAACAAGGGTATTAATTGCACACTGCTCACACAGGTTTATGTGGGTGGCGTACTTAAATGGCAAGCCACCAGCACATATGTTTATCGACAAATAAAAAATGCACCGATGCAGCGCCGGCGGAGTAAAAATCTTAAAATAATTGAGCAACCAAATAATTTATCAATATGGTCATTACCTGCCAACTTAGGTCGCCAATACGCCAAAATCACAGGGGATTTAAATCCCATTCATTTGTATTCACTGACCGCAAAATTGTTTGGTTTTAAAAAAACCATTATCCATGGCATGTGTATGGCTGCGAAAGCAACAGCTCAAGCGCAACCTGAGCCACTCTCATTTCCAAGTCGTATTTATATTCAATTTAACAAACCCGTTTACTTACCCGATCAAATCGCTTTTACTCAAACAGACCAAGATTTCAATATTTACCCAGTATTGAATCAAGATATTATCGATAGCCCTATGTTAAGTGGAAAATTTGAAACTAATATGGGGGCCCAAGACTCTAACGTCGTATAAATTTCACTGACCAGAGAACCCAATGAAACTCATATACTTAGTACTCATCCTATGCAGCACCAGCGTATTCGCAGAATCATTACGCAGCTCTGATAATATTGCCAGAGATCAATACCGCCACCCAATGCAAACTCTTGATTTTTTTGAGGTAAAGCCTCACCACAAAATCGTCGAAATTTGGCCTGGCGGTGGCTGGTATAGCGAAATACTGGCTCCGATGCTGTCTTCAGAAGGCACACTCATCGCCGCTCATTTTCCGATTGATTCACCCGTTGCATTTTTCAGCAATAGCCGAAAAAAGTTTGAAGCGCGTAAAAACGAACAGCCTGAGTTTACTAATATCAAAATGGCTACCTTTGCGCCGCCTAACATCACTAACTTTGCAGAAAAAGGCTCTGTCGACCGCGTGTTAACCTTTAGAAATGTACACAATTGGATGAGAAATAAAGGTGAGCAAGCCGCCTTTAATAGTTTTTACAAAGCGCTTAAGCCTGGTGGTATTCTAGGCGTTGTCGAACACCGCGCACCCAAAGATTTCTCCATAGAGAAAATGATTGAGTCAGGCTATGTAACAGAAGCTTATGTCATTGCACTGGCAGAAAAAGCTGGGTTTAAATTACAAGCTAAATCAGAAGTTAACGCCAATAAAAAGGATACTAAAGAGCACCCTAAAGGTGTATGGACACTGCCACCAAGCTTGCGTCTTGGCGAACAAAACAAACAAAAATACTTAAACATTGGTGAAAGTGACCGCATGACCTTGAAGTTCGTCAAATAGTTAAGCCAATGAAATCGTTAATCCTTGGCGAATAAGATTCGCCTTACAAAAATTTCCTCCCGTTAACTTGGCCACTATATCTTCTGGGCCAAGTAATTGATGAGTAATTTCATCAAGGCTCAAACCTTTCTTGCTTAAGGTTTGGGCCTGATCGCACAGCCCCAGTATATTTTTTAGCTTTTCTTCTAACGCCGCTTTGCCATTTTCGATAATACCCCCGTGAGGGCAAAATAACGTACCAAAATCTAACTTCAATACTGTTTGAATGCTCTCTAACAATTGCTGTAAGTTTTCATCGCTACGCAATAATTTTAAGCGTTTAGCAATAAATAAATCCCCACTAAAAAAATAGCCCTGCTCGGGTAAAAAAAAGCACGTTAAATCCTTTGCGTGTCCTGGCGTATGAACTGGGATAATTTTACTGCCGTCGGCCAATGCTTCTTCTGCCTTGAGTGTTTGCGTTTTAACCGGTAATAAAGAACCCCAGATTAGCTTTTGTAAATACGGCGTTTTATAACCGCTTGCTAATTTCTCTTGCGCAAGTTCTGGTGCGCGAGGCAAAACCCCATGAGTCATTGAGATACGATGGGCATTACCACTATGGTCTTCATGATGATGTGTCAGCAATAATTGTTCGACTGGCTGCTTTGACAAGAACTGCTTTACATACCGCCACTGGTTGCTTGGGCCTGTATCAATCACGGTCTCACCAAGACGATACACAATAAACTGAGTATTAATCCCTTGATTAAACCGCCCTACCTTCGCGCCTGTCACTTTTTCAAACTCATATGTTTTACGGATAGGCATGACGTATTCCTTATAATTATGGATAAATCATGCCAAATATGACCTAGATTACAATCGCACAATAAACCCAATTGAGTGGTAAAAGCGCTCACAGCAAAATGGCTTTTTTCTACTATAGTAAATAAAAGCCATTTAATAAGGTCTCCTATGCTATCCCTACCCAAACCCAGCTTAGAGCTTACCTTTAACCTGCTTCGTCATGTGCAGCCCAGCCTTGCTCTTAAAGTACGTAATATGGCGCTCATCCCCTCATTGACCCAAGATGAGACCAATACCTCTATGATATTTTGCGAAGAGGAGGTCTTCACAATCGTGAACCACCTGATGTTCATTGAGAACCAAGCCCGCATGGGCGCAAAAGCTGATAAAGGTCGTCAAATCTTAGCCAGCGCCTTAATTGCAGACTGGCTTACATTTAATATTCGCCAATAACCCAAACATTGATGGCGCTTTTAGAATGAAAATTTGAATCAGATAAAAGATAACGGTATAAAACAATATATGACACAAAATCCTCAGACACAAAAAAAGGCTCAAGCTTTTCAGCAGAGCCTTTAATCGCAATTAATGCTGTTTTTCTAACGCTATGCCGCTTGATTAGACGCGTGCTGAGGCTCCTCTGGGCCCCATATCACACCCTTACTGCCATCTTCTACCAACGAAAGATAACGTGCTTCAACGGTATCGCGACGCACTTTCAATGTGGGTGTAATTAAACCCGACTCAACAGTCCACGCCAATTGCGTTAAAACTGCGCAGTCTAAACGCTCATGATGTTCAAGTTGTGCATTGGTTTGCTCCAAATGCTCTTTAATCAATAAAGACACATCGGCTTTATCCATTGCGCGGGCCGTTTCAGACAATTCAATAACAACTAACGGTTGATTACGCCCAGAACCCATTACACAAGCTTGCTCAATAGCTACATGGGAAACTAACAAACCCTCTATAGGTGATGGCGCAATGTACTTACCTTTCGTGGTTTTAAATAATTCTTTTACACGCCCTGTGATTCTTAAAAATCCTTGCGCATCCACTTCACCTTTATCGCCCGTGCGATAATACCCATCTAAAAATGCCTCTTGGGTCTTCTGCTCGTCTTTATAATAACCTTGCATCAACGCTGGGCTGTTAAATAAAATTTCACCTTCTGCACTTATTTTTACTTTGTTTTGATGAAATGGCTTACCAACTGCACCAATACTTCTTTGCTCTGGCAAGCTAAGGGTGCCGTAGCAAAGATTTTCAGTCATGCCGTAACCTTCCATAACTGGCAAACCAATGCGGTCAAACCATTCAAGTAGTGCTCGAGGCATAGGTGATGCACCACAACCACATAAGCGTGCTTTATCTAAGCCTAACCCTTTTTTAATTTTGCTTTTAATAAAACCTGAAACAATTGGAATTTTTAATAAAAGATCCAGTTTTTTCTCACCACCTAATTTACCAAGAATACCCTCTTGAAATTTTGACCAAAGTCTTGGTACAGCAAAAAACAATGTCGGTTTCACACTCACAATATTATCGGCAAAACTATCCAATGACTCGACAAATGAAATACTAAACCAGCCATAATAACTTTGACCTTCAACAATCATACGTTCGGCCACATGAGCTAACGGTAAAAACGAAATCGCACGATCCGTACTCTTAATACCAACATGCTCAACAAAATTATTAGCCGCAAATGCAAAGGCTTTGTGTGTGTGCACCGCGCCTTTTGGCATACCGGTTGTACCAGAGGTATACACTAACGTCATGATCTCATCTAAATCCGCTAGATGAGGTTTAAACTCTGAGCTTGCAGGCTTACTAACGAGATCATCCCAACTGTGAGTTACTTGACCACTGTAAAAAGGAAACCCTATGGTGGAAAACCCTTGAGGAATACTATCAATAACATCTTGATCATTATCATGCTTGCCAACAAATAAAATTTTGGCTTCACTGTGCTCAAGTACGTATTGAACGCTCTTTTTAGATTGACCAGGATACAAGGGAACAGAAACGGCACCCGCCATCATGATGGCTAAATCGGCCGTAATCCATTGTGCACAGTTTTTTGACCAAATGGCGACTTTGTCACCTTTATTAATACCAAGCTCAGTCAACTGAAAGGCCATGTTGCGTGCAATAGCCTCAACGTCACACCAAGTGAGTTCTTGGTATACACCATCAATAGGCTGACGCAGGTAGACACGATTAGGTTGCTCTTCAACAGCTTTATAAAAAGCGGCTAGCGGACTTAGCATAGGCACCTCGGCAGTTTTTGATTGCATTGTTTTTATTATTTTCACCATTAGCAATAGATCATATAGCTGAACTTATGTCTAGGTTATCTGCTGCAACGACAAGACGCTTTGTGTATGCTTGACGCATTCTGTCAATCGTTTCAGTTATTTAGAGGGGTGTTATGAGCATATTAGAATTTTCGATACCCTATCATTATGTGAAAGCGGCGCTACGTGGCCCGCAATCACAGAATGTGGATATTACGTCATTACTCCAACGCTCTGGTATTTTAGAAGACGTTTTACATGAGCCCAAGGCACGAGTAACCGCAAAACAATACGCCAATTTGATTCAAAATATTTGGCTAGAGATGCAAGATGAATACATGGGGCTTGGCCAACAAGTGAGCCCATTAGGGTCATTTGCCATGATGTGTCATGCCGTTATTCACTGCCCGACGTTAGAAAAAGCATTTCGCCGAGCATACCGTTTTTATGGGCTTTTTCTTCACCTACCCGACATCACACTTGAAGTGGACAATGAGTACGCAACTATTAAAGTTGACGAAAGTAAACTCAATGACCCTGACCACTTTTTAATAGAATCCATTTTAGTTATTTGGCATCGCTTTGGCAGCTGGTTAATTGGTAGGCGCATTCGTTTAATGGATGCTCATTTTAAATTTGATGCCCCTGTTAATCACAGTGAATACCAACGCATTTTTTATTGCGATATACAGTTCAATAGTACGTTCACTGGTATTCGGTTTCCCATTAAATTCTTGCAGGCTAAACTTGTTCAAAACGAAACCACACTTAAACAATTTTTAAAGCAAAGCCCAGCCGACTTACTCGCCAGACCAGATGAAGGCAATAGTTTGGTGGCGCAAATTCGTGCCATTATTGGCTCTGATTTATCAACTGAGCTACCTAATTTTGAATTCGTTGCACAAGCGTTGCATACTAGCGCGCAAACGCTACGTCGACGTTTAAAAGAAGAAGGCTTAACGTATCAAGAACTCAAAGATCAACTGCGCCGTGATAGCGCATTGTTTTATTTAGAGCGTGGCGATTTGAGCATTCAAGAGGTGGCAGAAAAACTCGGGTTTTCTGAGCCCAGTACGTTTCATCGTGCTTTCAAAAAATGGACAAATATGACTCCTGGCGCATATCGCCATGGTGAAGAATACATACACAATGACTAATCAAATGAACACACCACTATCAGACCTAGCTGAAGTAAAAGACAGCGCCGTCCATGGCAAAGGGTTATTTGCCAAATGTGCCATCAAAAAAGGGGCTCTCGTGGGCACCTTAGAAGGCAAGCCCTGCCAAAAAGATGGCATTCATGTCCTATGGATGAACGACGGGCAAGACAAATTCAAAGTAACAAACGATCTCAAGTACATCAATCACAATAAAAAAGCCAATGTTGCCTATTATGACGACTTCACCGTAATGGCAATTAAAAACATCAAACTCGGTGATGAATTACTTCACGATTATGGCGATGGCTGGGAGTAATAAGAGTCCAGTATTCAGCTGTTCGCTCAAAGCAAGACACCCATCACAGCCTGAGCGTTTACCTTTGTTATTCGGGAACAAGGGAGCTAAGGTGTAAGTTCAAGACTTTAGATTTCATTGAAATGGATTTCATGAGACAATTGGCTATTTTTTAACCATACAACGCCTAACTCGGCGACAACAGGGTTATGCAAGGCACTCATTTTATTAACCATTTTCGTTTCCCTTTATTTTGGCAGATACTACTGGCCATGGCTGTCACCTTGAGCCTGACTGTCGGGATTATTTGGGCTTATCTTGGCTACAATTTAAACCATCTTCTGCAACAGCAAACTGACACATTTGCACAAACTATTACCCATCAAGCGGCCGATAGCGCGGCAGAAATGGTAATGGCCTCAGACAAACTCGCCTTAACCTCTATGCTGGATAATCTCGTCAGTAAAAATATTAATATTCATCAGATGCGAGTATTTGATGACAAGCAACAGTTACTGGCACAAAGCCCGGCCAACGATACAACCTACAATCACATTAAGCTGACCCACTACAACACCCCTATTCTATTTCATGACGTACAAGCTGGCAGTATTGCACTTGTGCTCGATAACAGCCCGATACGTGACTCATTGATACATACTCGTAAGATATTAGGTGTGATTGTGTTTAGCATCGGCATATTGGCGTTGATGATATCCGCATGGCTGGCCACGAATTTGAGCGCACCACTAAAGCGTTTGCAAAAAGTGGCGTCAGAGGTCACTAACGGCAACCTGAATCCATCACTGCCAAGTATCAAAAATGATGAAGTCGGCGATCTCGTTTTAAGCTTCAACAATATGTTGCAAGGACTGCGTGATAAAGAATCAATCGAGCACAAGTTCAGCAGTTACATTTCAAAAGACATTGCCAAGGGCATACTAGAGAACCTGCACACCAATAAAGCCCCACTGCGAAGCGTCCATGGCTCTGTATTGTTTGTCGATATTGTGGGCTTCACACAACTCTGCGAATACGCCAAGCCAAGTGATATTACGGATATTCTCAATCATTATTATTTCTTATTACACCAAGCCGCAAAAATGTACCGTGGTACTGTCGATAATTATATTGGCGACGGTGCTATGCTAACGTTTGGCGTTCACAAAGAAGATCACAAACACAGTATTAACGCGGTTTGCTCGGCGCAAATATTCTTACGCTTAACCGACTTAATGAATGCCCAAAGAAAGGAACAAGGCCTACCTGATTTAAACTTTAGATTAGGCTTACATTGCGGTGAAATGCTAGCCGGTACAATTGGCTCAAGTGAACGCATGCAACTGACCATTACAGGTGACACCGTTAACTTAGCAGCCCGCATGTGTGAACACGCCGACATGAACAAACTCATGATCAGTGACAGCGTGTTCATGCATCCTTCCACACACGAATTAGTAGTTGCAGAACAGCCCGTTGAACTGACAATTAAAGGCAAAACAAAACCGGTTAATGCACGTCACGTATTGCACCTTGCCCCTAAATTTAATCGATTATTAATGCAACAAGAAGCTGAAATGGAAGCCATGCAAAATGTATAAAGCTGCCATCATTTTCTTGTACCTTTGCCTATGTGCATGCAGCACGAATCAGCCACGAGTGTGGTTTGAGAGCACCGAATCGCTTATTAAAAAACACGAGTATCAGCAAGCGCTCAATCAAGTTAATCGCTCCAAGCCCCTGAACACCGAGCTGTTACAACACATTCAACAGCGAGCCAACGTTTACCGTCGAATACAATTAAAACAATTACATACTCTTTTTTCGCAAAAGCAATGGCGCAAAGCAGACCGCTTGCTGCTCACGTTAAAGTCCACACAACCATGGCATAACCAGTTTGCGCGAGCCGAAAAAAAGCTTGCACAATTACGCAACAAAGAACGTTTATCACTAGTAAGCCAACAAGCCATAGCACAAGCACACTTGCTCATTGAGCAATCCAACTACACACTATTCAAACACAGAAACGAACAAACAAAATTGTTTTGGTGGCAGTCTAGCACCCCCATGCTCACTGAAAAAAACCTGCTTGCTGAAAAACTCTTAGCGCTGGCGAATGAATCCATTAAGCAAAACAACTTACAACTAGCAAAACAGACATATGAACAAGCTTTGTTATTAAACAGTCAGCTTAAAAACGCATCAATACAAACAGCCATTCTACAAGGGCTAGCCAAAAAGAATGCTGACACTATCCATCAAAAGCAAACTAGGTTCGTCAGTCAATTAAATGAAGCCATGGCGGAGGAGAATTTCGAACAAATATTAAAATTAGTCGCCACACTTTCAAAGCCATCATTTAAAAATAAATCAACTAAACAGGCCATTAAAGCTGCCAAGGCATTATTGCAGCTCAACGCAAAAGAGCTCAACCAACTAGGTGACAGCGTATATCGCCAAGGGGACATTAGCGGCGCTATGATCCTGTGGCAACAAGCTCAAACACTCATGCCATCTCTGCCTGAGCTAAAAGACAAGATCACCCGCGCACAAAAGATCAAATACAAGCTAGACACCTTACGCCAATCACAAAACCAATAGCGATTTGAAACTGGCGTTTTTCTTCTAACTTACTAAGCTGAAATGGGCAATAGCCTTTCTAAAATCAGCTATATTAAGGTATGGGGAATTTAAGGATGACACCATGATGGACTTCACGCTCGACCCAGCCAATATTCATGCGGATAAAACACCGACCTTAAGAGCCCAAATTCAAAAACATTATTTATGCGATGAACAGGACTACGTACAAGAATTACTCGATACCTTCCCTGAAACCCAAGATGAAACCTTCACTCAATCGGTAAGTGACTTAGTTGACGTCATCCGTCAACACAACAGCCATTCTATCTTGCACCAGTTGCTCCAAGAGTACGACTTAAGCACAGATGAGGGCATTACATTAATGTGCCTAGCGGAAGCGTTAATACGCGTACCGGATACCGCCACGGCCAATGACTTACTCATCGATAAATTATCAGAACGTGGCTGGCAGCATCACCTCAATAAAAGTGAATCATTTTGGGTTAACGCCGCAAGTTGGGGGCTAGCGCTAAGCGGGCGAGTACTCAAATCCAACAAGGCACATCCTAATGACGCAATTAAGGGGCTGGTCAACAAACTAACCATCAACATCACTCGCGAAGCGGTTGGACGCGCCATTCGTATTATGGGTGAGCAGTTTATCTATGCCCAAAGCATTGAAGAATCCATTGATAAAAGCAAACACTTAGAGCCTAAAAATCAATGCTGTTCATTTGATATGTTGGGTGAGCAAGCCCTAAGCGAAGAAGATGCTCAGCGTTATTTTCAATCCTATAGCCACGCCATTGATATCGTAGCAGAAGGTAATAATCGCAAAGAAAAACTCACCGACAATATTTCGATAAAACTATCCGCCTTGCACCCTAGGTATGAGCCAAGCCAGCAACATAAAGCGATGCCTATTATTATTGATCGTTTGTTAAAGCTTGCCTGCAAAGCCCGAGAAAAGAATGTCCCCATTACCATTGATGCAGAAGAACAATATCGACTAGATATTTCATTACAGATTTTTGAAACGGTGTTGAGTCATCAAGATTTATCAAGCTGGGGGGATTTTGGCATCGTGGTGCAAGCCTATGGCAAGCGTGCATTGAGTATTCTGCACTGGTTATATGCACTCGGAAATAAACTGCAAATTGCCATTCCAATACGATTAGTTAAAGGCGCGTATTGGGACACTGAAATAAAATGGGCACAACAATCTGGTTTAACTGAATACCCAGTATTCACTCAAAAAGCCAGTACCGATTTAAACTACCTAGCGTGCGTTCGGTTTTTACTAAGTAATCGCCAAAAATGGTTAAAGCCTAAATTCGCAACCCACAATGCCTGGACCGTAGAATATATATTAAGCTTAAATTCAAACGTTGCATTTGAATTCCAAAGACTACAAGGCATGGGCGAGGCACTGTATGACTTAGTGAATGAACGTCATAATATTGCATGCCGAATTTACTCTCCCATCGGCCTACACCATGAGTTGCTCCCTTATTTAGTTCGCCGACTAATTGAAAACGGCGCAAATAGCTCGTTTGTATTTCAAGTTCATGATCCACAAGTACCAATACACAACCTAACTGAGCACCCAGCTGACAATTTAATTCAATCTTCAATTATGAACCCTAACGTGCCCTTGCCTGGTGAAATTTTTGTAGATTACCGCAATAGCCATGGGGTGGAACTTGAACACGATAAATTTTATCACCGTACAATGGATTCTGTGGTGCCATTTTTTGAGGAGCATTATGAAGCCTGCCCTATTATCAATGGGCAAGAATTGAAGCACAGCCAACCTGTGGATTTGTTTAGCCCTGTCGATACCAAAAAAATCGGTACTTTATACGCAAGTGATGAAGCGGCTATTGCCAGCTGTTGCGATCAACTGAAAACACATAAATTTCAGTTTGATGATTTAGAACATATCACCGCCTCCGTTGAGAGAATCGCAGATGAACTACATAAAAACCGTTACGAGCTAATGTTTTTATGCATGCAAGAAGCAGGAAAAACACTACAAAACGCATTAGATGAAGTAAGAGAAGCCATCGATTTTTGTCGATATTATGCAAGGCAAGCGCAAAAAAACTTTGCCGACCCTGTAATCTTAGACTCCGTGACGGGTGAAGAAAACTTACTGCGATACCGCCCGCGAGGGACCGTACTATGTATTAGCCCATGGAACTTTCCATTGGCTATTTTTGTCGGCCAAGTGTGCGCTGCATTAGCGTGCGGCAATCGTGTTGTGGCAAAGCCCGCGCAACAAACCAGCATTATCGCCCAGCGTGCAATTGAAATCATGTTTCAAGCCGGCGTAAGTGAAGAGCAATTAATTTTCATGCCTGGTAGTGGTGAATTGATTTGTAAGTCACTCATAGAACAACAGCTCATTGACATGGTGTGCTTTACAGGCTCAACCGCAAGCGCTAAAAAAATACAACAGTGGCTACTGACGTATTGCGATAAATTTGTACCGTTATTGGCTGAAACCGGCGGACAGAATGTTATGTTTGCCGACAGTACCGCTCTGATTGATCAACTGATTCCTGATGTCATTGATTCCGCATTTGATAGCGCAGGACAGCGCTGTTCAGCGTTACGCATTTTATTCATCCAAAAAGATATCAAAGATGCCTTTTACTATGCGTTACGTGGTCGCCTAGCCGTTCTCAATATTGAGTCACCCTTCTTACGCGATACCGACTTTGGCCCAATCATAGACAGCACCGCCAAACAAACGTTAAATGGTCATATTGACTGGTTGAATGAAAATGCGACCCTCATTGGCCAAGTGCCCCTACCAGAGAGCCTGCCGAGTGAATTATATTTAGCCCCAAGAGCGTATGAAATAAATGACATAAACCAGTTAACACAAGAATTTTTTGGGCCAATACTGCACATCATCCCCTTTGATCACAACGATCTAGATGCCAAGCTTCAGCAGGTCAATAATAGCGGCTATGGTTTAACGCTTGGCATTCATAGCCGTAATCAACAATGGATCGACTACATAAGCCGCAACGCCATTGTTGGAAATATTTACATCAATAGAAATATGATAGGAGCAAAAGTGGGCTCACAACCTTTTGGCGGTCATGGGCTCTCTGGCACGGGGCCAAAAGCAGGCGGGCCAAATTACGTGCAGGCTTTTGTAAAGGAATACACAGTAACCACGAATACATCAGCCTTTGGTGGCAACCAAGAGTTACTTAGCTAAATAGTTTTTACCTCCCCACAAAAAAACGCCAAGAAATATCTTGGCGTTTTTAGTATAAACAAAATAAGTATCAAATGATCATCATCTTTAAAAATCTAATTTCTCTCCCAACCTTAAATTCAACCAACTTCCTTTAAGGCCTCTATAAATATCTTTTAATAGTACAGTACCAGCTTCACTACCATCGGTTTTCCACAACTCCCTTCCAGACATTCTATCATCCGCTCGAAACAGCACTTCATTATTCAACAAGATCAGCTGTTGTGGATAGCTACTTGAACTATCGCCCGTAATATCTTTTACAAGTGAAACCTGAGCACCATCATATTGAAATAATTCAAAATTACTTTCATCAGCAAGACTTGCGTCAAATAATAATTTATCTTTCAACGCTACTAGATAAGTATATCCGTTAACTTTTACACTCAACTCGCCCAGTTCAACTTTTTTAGCAACATCAGCTGTTGCTTCGTATAGCTGATTATTACTAATAAAATACACCTTTTCATTAAATATCGCTAAGTCATTAATTGAATGGTTATTTTTTTTCTGAGAATGATGCAGAGGCCTAGCCGTTAAGCCATCACTCACCCAAACGCTTCTATTACGACTAATCGATGAGTCAGTAAAGTAAAAATGATCATTCAGGGTGATGAAATTATCAGCACGCCATGGTCGAAGCTCAGAATTCAATTGTTTTGTGCCTGCGTCTGTACCATCACTTACCCAAAGACGCTCTGCTTCTACCACATACAGCTTATCGTTGAAACTATAAAGGTCACCAAAGTTTGCGGAGGCATTATTTTGCGTAAAATCTTTTACTAAATGAGTGCCATCATTTGAATTATCACCATTGGTCACCCATAACTCGTCACCGGTATAGGATAAATAAGCCGTAAAAAACATCTGATCACCGACAACCGTAAAATTGCGCGGTATGCCACCATTTGGGCTCACATCAATATCTTTAAATAATCTAGCACCTGTGTCATCAACCACCCATAATTCTGAACCATGTGCAGCATCACGGCCTGCAAAGTACAGCTTTCCTTTAAACTCCGTCATCTCATAAGGAGCATTAAGCTCAGGTCCTTCGCTGAATATTTTCGTACCTGCTGGCGTACCATCTGTTTCAGCTAAGCGCATTTTAAATGAATCATTGTCATAAATGGCAAAAAACCATTTATCACCCACTTGTACTGGTTTACTTCCGATTGGGCCATTTGTAATCACATCGAGGTTTATTGTGCCGGCTTCCGTTCCATCTGTGACAAAAATATTACTTCTTCTATCAAGCGTACCCGCTGTGAAAAATGCTAAGTCACGTTTGATTTCAAACGATTGAGACACGCTTGCTTTACCTGTTATTGAACCGGCAACAGCAATAGGCGTCACTTCAAATATAAGAGACTTACCAGCTTCAGCTTTGGTACTGACATAACGGTCTCCTGTTGCTACTTCAACACCATCAACCAACCAACGAGTAACAGTCGTACCTTCGACATCCCCTTCTGCATCAGAGTAGGTATAGCTGCCAACCAGCTCATCACCCGCCCACGTAGCGCCACCATTTACATCAGTAATACCCACATTACTTGCAACAGGCGAATTATTAACCTCTTGCACTGGCAATTTCTCACCTTGGTTAATGGCATCACCACCTGAACTGCTGCCACCGCCACACGCGACTAAACCACAAGCCAAAAAGGTACTTAAAAATATTTTTTTCA